>DATLDP010000140.1:0-10730 GCA_035525825.1 Candidatus Limnocylindria bacterium | reverse complement strand
CGCTCGGCCAGGTCGCGATCGACGGACATCAGCTTGAGGCCGGCGAGCTTCAGCCCGCGCTCCTCGTACCTGGCGAGGATGCGGCCGACGAGCAGGCGCTGCACGCCGTCGGGCTTCACGAGAACCAGGGTGCGCTCGATCACGGGACCTCCAGGCTTTCGGCGGCCACATCGAATGCGGCCTCGGCTTCGAGATGACGGCCCAGCAGGCGCTGGGCATCGCCGCGCAGGAGCGCGGCGGCAGGATCGCGACGGAGATGCAGGGCGTTGAGGACGGCGGGTGCCAGCGTCGGGTCGTGGCGGAGCACCAGCCCGAGCCGCAGGAGGGCCTGTTCCGGCTTCGCGTCCAGCTCCTCGCGGGCTCGGGCCAGCTCGGCAATCGGATCCATCTGGGCCTTGGCCCGGCGAGCGGCGGGCCGACGCTCCCGGCCGGACAACCCTGCCGACCCGGCCATCCCGGCGGCGGCCGGGCCACCGGCGGCGAACCGCGAGGCCGCGACGATGGCCCCGGCGGTCGTGGCCTCGATGACCTCGCGTGGACCAGGGACGGCGCGCGCAGGCCCGTCCTCGCTGTCCGCGGGCGCGGCTGCCCCGGACGTCGCCGCGGTCGGCGCGGCCGCGGCATCCGCGTCGGCGTCCGCCGCGCGCGACAGCATCGATCGCCCGAACACCTTCGTGTCCGTGTCGCGCCGAAGCTCCTCCAGATCATTCCGGCCAACAGACCCCGCCGGCCAGGAGGCACGTCGCGGCATCCCGGCGAACAGCAGGTCGAGGGTCGACGCGTCCGACGCCGGCAGGCGAAGCATCAGCTCGCGCGCGTCGTCTGCCCGGCCGCTGGCTGCGAGCGCCTCGGCTGCGATGCAGGTGGCGACGTCATCGCTGCCCCCCGCTTCCAGATGGGCCATCGCGAGATCGGCGGCGGCCGGAGCGTCGCCGGTCCTCCAGCGCGCCTCCGCGAGCGACGCGAGCCCGCTCGTGTCGAGAGCATCGCGGCCGAGGAGGTCCTCCAGCTCGGCGCGGGCGAGGGTGAGCTGGCCCATCCGGAGGTGGACGCGGGCGATGCGGACGTCGTCCCGGCGGTCCTCGGCGGCGTCCACGGTCCCCATCGCGCTCACGCGGGCAGCCGGAGGTGGCCATCGAGGCCCTTCAGGGAGCGGCCCGGGGCGACCACCGAGAGCCGCAGGACGTCATCGCGGAAGAGCTGGCCAGCGAGCCGCGTCACGTCCGCGACGGTCACCCGCTCGACCGCGGCGAGGGCCTCGTCGAGCGTCAGGACGCGATCGTGGAGCGCCTCCTGTCCGCCGATCCACGAGGCCAGGTGGCGAGTCTCGTCCATGCGCAGCTCCAGCCCGCCCGAGAGGTAGGCCTTGGCCTTCGCGAGCTCCGCGGGCGCGACGGCGTCGTCGCGCAGGATCGCCAGCTCGCGCAGGATCGCGGCCAGCGCCTTCTTGACCCGGCCCGGATCGACCCCCGCGGCGACCTGGAGCGCGCCGGCGTCGGCGTACTCGATCACCCCCGACGAGACGTCGTAGGCGAGCGCATCGCGGTCCACGAGCGACAGGAACAGCCGGCTGCTCATCCCGTCCCCGAGGATCGCGTTGAGCACGGACAGGGCCCACGCGTCGGGATGGTCGCGGGCGAGCGCGGGCACGCCCACGACGACCTGCGCCTGCGTCGTGTCGCGGCGGCCGGTGAGGATCCGAGGGCCGGCCGGGAGCGCCGGCGCGGGCTCGTAGCCATGGAGCGCGCCGTTGCCGCGTCCGAACGCGCGGTCGGTCAGGCCGACGGCCTCCTCGTGCGACAGGTCCCCAGCCACGGCGACGACGGCGTTCGCGGGCCGGTAGGTGGCCGCCCAGAAGGCCCGGATCCCCTCGGCCGGCAGGCCTCGGACGTCGGACTCCTCGCCACAGATCTCGCGGCCCAGCGCGCTGGCACCGAACATCGCCTGCTGGAACAGGATCTGGGCGTACTCCGCGGGATCATCGAGATAGCCCCGGATCTCCTCCACGATGACCTCGCGCTCGCGGTCGATCTCGCTCGGGTCGAGGGCCGGCCGGCAGATCAGCTCGCCGAGCACGTCCAGGGCCCGCTGTGCCTCGCGCCGGGGCACGCGGACCCAGTAGATCGTGGCCTCTCGATCCGTCGCCGCGTTGAACGAGCCGCCGACGCCCTCGACCGCCTCGCTCAGGATCCGGGTCGATGGAAAGGCCGCGGTCCCCTTGAACGTCAGGTGCTCGAGGAAATGGGCCATCCCGGCCTGCTCCGGCGCCTCGAGGCGCGATCCGGCACGGACGTAGGCGGCCACCGACACGGACCGCGCGGCGGGGAGCCGCGCCGAGATCACGCGTGGCCCCTCGGGCAGCGCCGTCCGCTCGAACATCGCCCGAATCGTACCCGAGGGGTTCGCCTCGGCGGTTCGCTAGTCCCCGCGCTCGCCCCGGACGTACGGCCTGCCGAGCGCCGCGGGTGCCCCGAGGCGCCGTCGCAGCGCGCCGCGCGATCCGGCCACGACGACGAGGATCACGAACAGGTACGGGAGCATCTCGAGGAAGAAGGTGGTGGATCGCCCGGCGCCGAAAGGGTTCGGTGCGCCCAGGATCGACCCGAGGCCCTGGATGTCGAGGATGAGCCGGAAGATCGCCCCGAAGAGGTACGCCCCGATCGCCGCCCGGATGGGGCTCCACTGGGCGAAGATCACCAGCCCGATGGCGATCCAGCCTCGGCCCCCGACGGTCAGGTCGCCGAACCAGCCCGGCGAGATCGCGAGGGTGATCGTCGCTCCGGCGAGGCCGGCGAGGAGGCCGCCGACGAGGACGTAGGCGTAGCGGGTGCGGACCACGTCGATGCCCTGGGCGTCGGCGGCGCTGGGCCGCTCCCCCACCGCCCGGAGATGGAGCCCGGGGCGCGTCCGGTTGATCCAGAGCCACGCCGCGGGCACGAGCAGGTAGCCGATGTACGCCATGACGCTCTGGTCGCGGAAGAAGATCGGCCCGATCACCGGGACCGAGGACAGGACGGGCACGGTGAGGCGCGGCAGGAGGGCCACGGAGCCGGCGCTGGAGAGGCCCTCGCCGAGGACCCGAGCCAGCCCGGTCCCGAGGAACGTCAGCGCGAGCCCCGAGATCACCTGGTCCGCCCTGAGGTGGATCGTGACGATGGCATGGAGGAGGCTCAGCGCCCCGCCCGCGAGCATCGCGAGCACGATCCCGAGCCACGGGTTGCCGGTCGCGATGGCCGTCGAGAACGCCGTGACCGCGCCGATCAGCATCATCCCCTCGACCCCGAGGTTCAGGACGCCGGCGCGCTCCGCGAAGATCTCGCCGACGGCGGCGAACAGCAGGACCGTCCCGAGCCCGATCCCGGCGGCGAGGACGAGGGTGAGGTCCATCAGGCGGTCGAGGCCGCGGGTCGGCCGATCCGCACCCGGTATTTCACGAGCACCTCGGCCACGATCAGCGCGAAGAGCACGAAGCCCTGGATCATCGCCGGCACGCCGGACGGCTGGATCTCGCGTCCGGCGAGGATCAGCGCCCCGAACAGGATCGCGGCCACCACGACGCGGAACGGCCCGAACCTGGCGAGGTAGGCGATGATGATTGCCGTGTAGCCGTACCCCGGCGAGATCCGATCCTGGAGCCGGTGGACCACGCCGGAGACCTCGCTCATCCCGGCGATGCCTGCCAGCGCCCCCGAGACCAGGAACACGACGACGATCGTCCGGCCGATGTTGATCCCCGCGTACCTCGCGGCAGCCGGGCTGTCGCCCGTCAGCCGGAGCTCGTAGCCCCACCTGCCCCGCTCCAGGACCACCCAGAGCAGCGCGGCGGCGATCAGCCCGAACACGAGGCCGAGATGGACGGTCAGGCCCCCGAGCATCGGGTTGCCGGCCGCGAAATCGGTCAGGCGAGGGAGCCAGGCCTCGGGCGGGAACGGCCGGGTCTGCTGGAAGCCGCCCTCGCTCCAGGGCCCGAAGACCCAGTACTGGACCCAGAACAGGGCCACGTAGTTGAGCATCAGCGAGGTGATGATCTCGTTCACGCCGAGCCGGGCGCGAAGGATGCCGGGGGCGAGGGCCCACGCCGCGCCCGCCAGCGCGCCCGCGACGACCATCGCCGGGATGAGCACGGGACCCGGCGTCCCGGCGGGCAGGATCGGGAGCAGGACCACGGCACTCGCGCCCCAGGCGCCCATCAGGAACTGCCCCTCCGCCCCGATGTTCCAGAGCCGCATCCGGAAGGCGACGGCGCACGCGAGGCCGGTCAGGATCAGGGGGGTCGCCTTGACGAGCGTGTCCGAGACGACGCCGATGCTCCCGAACGCGGCGACGAAGATGTGGGCGTACGACCGGATCGGGTCGCCGCCGGCGATCGCGATCACGATCCCGCCGGAGACCAGGGCCGCGATGACGGCGGCAACGACCGCGGCCGGAGCGAGCCAGCGCGGCGCGGCGACCCGAGGCTCCAGGGAGACGATCATGCGGCCGCTGCGCCGCCGGTCATGTGCAGCCCGATCTCGTGGACCAGCGCCGGGTCCGGCGGGAACGAGCCCACCACGCGGCCCTCGTACATGACGTCGATGCGATCGGCGAGCGCGAACAGCTCATCCAGCTCCTCGGAGATGAGCAGGATCGCGGCACCGGCGGTTCGCAGGTCGAGGAGGAGCTGGTGGACGCGCTCGATCGCGCCCACGTCCAGGCCGCGCGTGGGCTGCACGGCCACGAGGAGCCTGGGGCTGGTCTCCATCTCGCGCCCCAGGATCAGGCGTTGGAGGTTCCCGCCGGAGAGGAGCCGCGCCTCGCTGTCGACCGACGGCGCCGCAACCTGGTAGCCGTCCTTGAGGCGCTCGGCCAGCCCGCGGGCGGCATCCTCGTCGATGAGGAGGCCGCTGGCGATCGGACGGTCGCGGTAGCGCTTCATCATCGCGTTGTCGACGAGGGATAGGTTGGGCGCGGAGCCCACGAGGTTTCGATCCTCGGGAACGTGGCCGACGCCGCGCCGGATCGCCACCACGGGCGAGCGGTTGGCGATGTCCTCGCCGGAGACGCGCACGGTCCCGCGGCACGCGCGCAGGCCGGTCACGACGCCGGCGAGCTCGGCCTGGCCGTTGCCCGCGACCGCCGCGACGCCGACGATCTCGCCAGACCGAACCTGGAGGGACGCGCCGCGGAGCGCCGGGACGCCGCGATCGTTGTCGGCCTCGACGCCCCGGACCTCCAGCACGACGTCGCCCGGCTCGCGCTCCGTCCGGGTGATCCGTTCGAGCACGGTCCTCCCGACCATCTGGCGCGCGAGCTCGTCCATCGTCGCGCCCGCGGCCGGGATCCCGGCGGCCGTCACGTGGCCCCGGCGCATGACCGTGATTCGATCGGCGATGGCGAGGACTTCGCCGAGCTTGTGGCTGATGAACACGACGCTCCGCCCGGCGGCGGTCATCGCCCGGAGGGTCGTGAAGAGCTCGTCGATCTCGTGCGGGGCCAGGACGGCCGTGGGCTCGTCCATGATCAGGATGCGCGCGCCTCGGTGGAGGAGCTTGAGCGTCTCCACTCGCTGCTGCTCGCCCACGGACAGCTGCCAGATCCGGGCGCGCGGATCGATCCGGAGCCCGACCGACAGCGCGAGCTCCCTGACCTCCTCGTCGTGGCGCCGGAGGTCCAGCCGGAACCGCGGCCGGTCGAGGCCCAGCAGGACGTTCTCGGTGACGGTCTGCGATGGGACCAGTGCGAAGTGCTGGTGGACCATCCCGATCCCCGCCGCAATCGCATCGCGCGGCGACCGGAAGCTCACGGGCTGGCCGTTGACCCGAATCTCCCCCGCGTCGGGGCTGTAGAGCCCCGCGAGGATGTTCATGAGCGTGCTCTTCCCGGCGCCGTTCTCGCCGAGGAGGGCGTGGACCTCGCCAGTTCGGAGATCGAAATCGACGTGATCGTTGGCGACGACGCCCGGGAAGGCCTTGACGATCCCCGTCGCGTGGATGGCCAGCGGCGACGCAGGGGTGCCGGCGCTCATCCGTCCTCCGGTGAAGCGTCGAGGCCGCGGGCGGGATGCCCGCGGCCTCGAGTGCTGGCTACGGGGTGAGGTCGGGCAGGTCGCTGGTGATGCCGTCGGCCCACCAGTACATGCAGACTTCGCACTCGGCACCCGGAGCGCCGGGTGGGAACTGGTCGAGGTCGGACTGCTTGAGCTTGGCGCCGGCGGCGAGGATCTCCTTGCCGTCGTTGTCCTTGATTGGACCGGCGAAGACGTCGAACCGCGTGAACGTGCCAGCCAGCATCTGCGCCAGCGTGTCGCGGACCAGCTTGAGATCCGCCTCCGGAAGGTCGGCGACGCCCTTGCGCGGCGTCTGGCCCTCCATGAAGCCCATCAGCGCCATCGCCTTGGAGTCGGCGTCGAAGTACTCGTAGCCGGCCACGTAGGTCTTGGCCTTGACCTTCTCGGCGATCCGGGCGTACTCGGGTCCCCAGATCCAGTAGGGGGCGGTGAGGCAGGCGTCCACCTTGCACGAGGCCTGGTGGTCGTAGGTCACGGCCCACTTGCCCTTCTCCTGGGCCACGTCGGCGACCGCGCCCGTGTCGGCGCCCGTGAAGACGACCTGGGCGCCACCCGTGTCGAAGAGCGACCCAGCGCCGTCCTTCTCCTTGACCGGGTCGTGCCAGGTGTTGATGAAGCGGATGTCCATCGTGCACTCGGGGCAGGTGCGCTTCACGCCGAGCATGATCGCGTTGCCCAGGCGGAGCTCCTCGGGGATCGGGAAGGTCGCCATGTAGCCGATCTTCGGGTTGCCGTCCTTCTTGGCCCGCGAGCCCGCCAGCATGCCGGCGAGGTACTTGAAGTCCTCCATCGCGCCGAAGAAGTTGCCGAAGTTCTTGCCGTTCGACTTGAACCCCGTGAGGTGGAGGAACGTGATGTCGGGGAACTCGGTCGCGACGGCCTCCATCGGGTCCATGTAGCCGAACGACGTTCCGATGATGAAGTTGAAGCCCTTCCGCGCGAGGCTCCGGAAGACCTGCTCCGAGTCCGCGCCCTCGGCGACGTTCTCGATGTAGGCGACGTGGGAGTTCGCGACCTTGTCGCAGACGTACAGCAGCCCCTCGTAGTGGGCCTGGCTCCAGCCGCCGTCGTCGTGGGGGCCGATGAGGACCATGGCGACGTTGAACTTGCCGGCCTCGACCTCGGGAATCTGGACGCTGGCGCCGCCCTGGGCCGCGCCCGCCTGGCAGCCGGCAGCGGCTCCGGACGCGCCGGGGGATCCCCCGGGCGACGTCGTACATGCGGTCACCGCGAGCAACCCGGCAAACGCGGTGCTCGCGAACCTCAACCGACGACTCACCATCGATCTGCTCCTCCTCGACGCTGGGGCTCAGTGCGCGCGACGCGCCTCGTCAGGTGATCCGGGACGGCCCTGGCGGCCTCGGCATCCCACCGACCTTGGACCGGGACAGGATAGATGCGCCGCCGGCCATCGGGGCGGCGGCCAAGCAGCGCCCGAGCCTCCACCTGGGCCTCGCCGACCGCCATCACCCACTCCTCCGTCGCCTACTCCTCCGCCGGGGCCGAATCGAGGCCCTGGAGCTCCATCTGGACGTAGCCCGACGTGTCGAACGCGAGCTGGTGCGGCTCGAACGGGCTGCCGCTGCCGTCGCCGCCGGGGGTGAACTCGACCACGACCGATTCGTCGCCCTGGACCAGCGTGTAGACGAGCAGCTGGTCAGGTCGGGTGGTGAAGTCGAGGTGCTCGAACGAATCCACGTTGAGGGTGATCGCGATCGGGGTGAAGTAGGTGGACACGTCCGGCTGGTCCACGACGATCCGCTCGACCCAGCCGGTCCCGTGGGCCGCGACGTCCCGGCCGCGCAGGTAGCGGTAGGAGACGGTCTGCTTCAGCAGGGGCCGGAGGAGGTTGAGCATGTCCTCGCGGCTCGTCACCACGCCCTGGTTCACGAAGAACTTGGCCGGCGGCTGGCTGGGCACGGGCTCCACCTCCGGGGCACTCGAGGCGGTTGGGGTCGGCGCGATGGTAGCGCGGGGCGGGGCCCGCGGAGGTTTCGATTCGGGGGCGAGACGGGCAGGCGAACCGGGCGACGCCCTCAGGCGCGCGGGGCGGCCCGCGTAT
Source organism: Candidatus Limnocylindria bacterium (assembly GCA_035525825.1). Taxonomy (GTDB): domain Bacteria; phylum Chloroflexota; class Limnocylindria; order Limnocylindrales; family CSP1-4; genus UBA5189. The sequence continues at coordinate 2,622 of DATLDP010000140.1, read as the reverse complement.
GATCCGGCCATGCTGCTCGCCGTCGACGTCGGCAACTCCAACGTCACGATCGGCTCGTTCCGGAACGGCTCGCTGGTCGCCGTCCGGCGGGCCTCGACGCCGCGTGCCGGCACGGCCGACGAGATCGAGCTGCTGATCGAGGGGCTGCTCCGCCTGGACGACGCCGCGTTCGCGGACGTCTCGGCGGTCGTGGCGGCCTCCGTGGTGCCAGCGGTCAGCTCGGCGCTGGAATCCGTGGCCGCCAGGCGCGACCGACCGCTGCTGCTCGCCGGCGCGGGGACCATCCCCCTTCCGATCCGGGTGGATCGGCCGGGCGACGTCGGTGCGGACCGGCTCGTGAACGCCCTGGCCGCCGCTCGCCTCCACGGCACCCCGGCCATCGTCGTCGACCTCGGCACCGCAACGACGTTCGACTGCGTGGCCGCCGACGGCGCGTTCGTCGGTGGCGCGATCACGCTGGGCCTCGAGGCCACGCTGGAGACGCTTGCCGCCCGGACCGCGAAGCTCCCGCGGGTGGAGCTGCGGGCGCCGGATCGGGCGATCGGACGGGACACCGCCGGTGCCATCCAGAGCGGCGCGGTCCTGGGCCACGCGGCAATGGTCTCGGGACTGCTGGCGCGGATCCGGCGGGAGCTGGGGGATGCCGCCGACGTGGCCCCCGCGGACGTCCACGCCATCCTGACAGGTGGACTGTCCGGCGCGCCGTGGGCTACCTCCATCGACGGCGTCGAGGCGATCGATCCCGACCTCACGTTGAAGGGCCTCGCGATCCTGCACGCGGAGGTCGCGGGCGGGCAGCCGCTCCAGCTCCAGCTCCCGTGAGGGCTGCCTCATGACCCGGCGCCTCGAGGGCCGGCTCCTCGCCCTCGGCGTGACCGGCTCGATCGCCGCCTACAAGGCCGTGGAGCTGCTGCGTCTCCTCACCGCCGAGGGCGCGGACGTGGTCGTGCTCCTGTCCAACAGCGCCTCGAAGTTCGTCGGCGCGCTGTCGTTCGCGGCGCTGTCCCGCCACCCGGTCGAGACGGACGTGATGGAGCTCCTGCCGGACGGGCGGATCGGGCACATCGTCGTTGCCGACGCTGTCGACGCGGTGGTCGTCGCGCCCGCGACCGCGAACTTCCTGGCCGCGATGGCCAGCGGCCTCGCCGGGGACGTGGTCACCGCCACCTGCCTCGCGACGAGCGCGCCGGTGGTGGTGGCGCCGGCGATGGACGGCGACATGTGGACCCATCCCGCGACCTCATCCAACGTGACCCGCCTGCGGGACGTCTTCGGCTACCGCATCGTCGCGCCCGATTCCGGGCCGCTGGCGTCCGGCCAATCCGGCGTCGGCCGGCTCGCCGAGCTCCCGGCGATCGTCGATGCCATCGTCGAGACCCTGGGTGACCGGGCCATCCGCCAACCCGACTCAGGCGCTCGCCCGCCCCTGGCCGCACCGCTCCCGCGCGACGCCGACCTCGACGGTCGACGGATCGTCATCACCGCAGGCGGCACCCGTGAGCCGATCGATCCGGTTCGGTACATCGGCAACCGCTCCACCGGGAAGATGGGCGTGGCCCTCGCCGAGGCCGCGCTCGCGCGCGGGGCGGTCGTGACGCTGATCGCCGCGGCGGTCGAGGTGACCCTTCCGAGCGAGGCTCGAGTCGTCAGGGTCGAGACGGCCGCCGAGCTGCGTGACGCCCTCGGCGCCGCGATGGATGGCAGCGACCGGCGGTCCGGCCGGAACGGCAGATCCACGGCACGCGCGGCCGATGCCCTCGTCATGGCGGCCGCCGTCGCCGACTTCGCACCGGCGAGCCCCGCCACCTCGAAGATCGGCCGATCCGACGGCCTGTCGCTCGAGCTCTCCCCCACCCCGGACCTGCTCGCCGAGGTCGCGGCCGCCGCCGAGCGCGCGTCGGCGGGGGCCGGCGCGCGGCCCATCCTCGTCGGGTTCGCCGCCGAGACGGGATCCCTCGATCGGGCGGCCGAGAAGCTCCGGAAGAAGGGCGTCGACCTGCTCGTGGCCAACGACGTGAGCGAGCCGGGCTCGGGCTTCGGAACGGACACGAACCGGGTCACGATCCTCGATCGAGCGGGGGCGAGCGAGGAGCTGCCGCTGCTCACCAAGCGCGAGGTCGCGGACCGCATCCTGGACCGCGTGGCGAGGGCGTTGGACGCCCGCGATGCGGCGGCGCAGACTGCGATCGTGCCGCCGCGCGATGGAGCGGAGCCACTCGAGGGCGAGCCGGCACCGAGCGAGGATCGACCATGAGCGCCACCGAGCAGAACGTTCGCCGCCTCACCATCTCGGACATCGGCCGGATGTACGCGGATGGCGAGCGCATCCCGATGCTCACCGCCTACGACTACCCGACCGCGCGGATCCTCGACGACGCCGGAATCCCGATGATCCTCGTCGGCGACTCCCTGGGGCAGGTCGCGCTGGGCTACGAGACCACCGTCAAGGTCACGATGGCCGAGATGCTCCACCACACCCGGGCCGTGGTCCGCGGGACGCGCCGGGCGCTCGTGATCGGCGACATGCCGTTCCTCTCCTACTCGACGACCGAGGAAGCCACCGAGAACGCGGGCCGGTTCATGCAGGACGGCGGCGCGCAGGCGGTCAAGGTCGAGGGCGGC
>DATLDP010000138.1:0-4417 GCA_035525825.1 Candidatus Limnocylindria bacterium | reverse complement strand
ACTCCGGGTGTCATCCCGGAAGAATCCCAGCCAGGGACCAGCTGGCTACTTGACGGCGTTGCTCGCGCATCGGACATTCCGCGCCGTGACCGCCGAGGGAGCGCTCAGCCAGGGCGCAGGCACCAATCCAGCCGCCGAGTCCGTCGCCGAGGGCGACGGCGGGCAGATGTTCTGCTACCGCCACCCCGCCACCGAGACGTGGCTCCGGTGTGGCCGCTGCGATCGGCCGATCTGCAACAAGTGCGCGATCCAGGGGCCAGTCGGATCGCGGTGTCGGGAATGCGGCAAGATCGCCAACGATCCCCTGACGACCTTCACCCCGCGGCAGCTGCTGCTCGGGACGGGCGTTGCCCTGCTGGGCGGCGCCGCGGGCGGCTTCATCAGCGCCTATATCGGCTATTTCTCGATCATCGTCGGGTATTTCGCCGGCCGGTTCGTGGCCGACGCCGTGACGCGCACGATCGGCTTCAAGCGTGGGCCGGTCATGCTCGCGATCCTGTTCACCGGGATCATCGTCGGCGCGATCATCGGAGCCGGGTTCCAGTTCCTGACGCTGCTCGGCACCATCGGGCAGGCCGGGGAGCCGCTGCTCCCGATCTTTCTCCAGGCATTCCTGCCGCAGGTGCTGATCAGCGCCGGCGCGGCCTGCTTCGGGGCGTACAAGCGGCTGCGCTAGGCAGGATCACGAGCCGGCGCGGCGGGCCACGATGTTGAGCCGGACGTAGTCGAGCAGCGGCGCCGGCATCCGCGACGCCACCTCGTGGACGAACGGCTGCCGCTCCGCCGGCGGCAGCGCTGCGATGTGGCTGCGCAGGCACACGGTCTCGAGGAAGGACTCAAACGGCTCGCCGCGCTCGAACGGGGTCGGCTCGTCCGACAGCCAGGTCTCGATCTCGGTGAAGCCGAAGCGCTCCAGGCGCTCGCGCGTCGCCTCGGGGGTCTGGAAGTTGTGCTCGCGCTCGAAGTCCGGCATCAGCTCCGCAGCGACTCGAAGCAGCCTCGCGATGTTGCCGGCGCCGCCGCATTGCGCGACCAGCCGGCCGCCGGGGCCGAGCACGGAGGCGAGATTCGCGAAGAGCGCGTCGTGGTCCGGCACCCAGTGGAAGGTCGCGGTCGAGAGGACGGCATCGACCGACCCCTCGATCGGGAGCGGCTTCGCGAGGTCCGCCTCGACGTACTCCACCTGGTCGCCGAATCTCGCCAGACGACTTCGCGCCTCGGAAAGCATCGCGCCGGACTGGTCCAGGGCCACGACGCGGCCACGCGGCAGCCGAGCCAGGAGGAGCTCCGTGACGCGGCCGGTCCCGCAGCCGGCATCGAGGACGCGCTCGTCGCCGTCGAGCGGGAGTCGCTCCAGGACCATGGCGCCCCAGCGGGCCTGGGGATTCGCCACGCGGTCGTACGAGGCCGCGTTCCACTCGCTCGCCTTCGTGCCGCCGGGGCTCACGAGACGTGGACGCGGACCGTCGTTCGGATGGAGAACGGCTGCCCGGCGCACGCCCGGCCATCGACGAAGCCGGCGATCGCCGTGATGTCCCATTCGCCGGCCGGGAGATGGATCGCCTCACCGGGCAGGAACTCCCGGAGGAACGCGGCATTCGGATCCGCGTCGCCAGCGACGCCGGAGGACTTGTATATCGGGGTCGTGAGCGGCGAGTCGAGGCCGATCTGGTGCGGCGCGCAGAGGTCATCGGAGGCGGGAAGCGCGCGCCGCTGCTGGCCACCGACCTCGACGAACTCGAAGGTGAAGATCTCGTTCGGCCCGGAGAGCAGCCCCGAGTTGCCGGCGATGACCGACAGGTCGGCGTGGCCGGTCACGCTGTCGCCGGTCCGGAGCGTCGTGCGATCGACGGTGAACGTGACCGTGAACCGCCCGCTCTGGGCTGAGGCCGTCTGGGGATCTGGCGTGACGTCCGCCGGGGTCGTGGTGCCCGGACCGCACGCGGCCACGAGCACGAGGATGACCGCGAGGGAGGCGAGTCGGCGCATGGTCGCCACGATACCGGCCGGCGACGGCGCGCGAACCGGTACGGAAATCCCCCTCGACCCACGGCGGGCGCCGCGCCAGATCACTCGAGCCAGCGCACCCGGATCGGGCCACCAGGGCCGGGCAGTGGCAGAGTCAGGGCCTCCGCCTCGACCGCCTCGTGCTCGGCGGCGCTCAATCGACGCCACGGCTCAATGGTCAGGTTCGCGTTCGCGCGCCGCCACGTGCCCGCGATCTCGCGACCGACCAGCAGCGCGCCCGGCCAGACCCGCGTCGTCCAGAGCTTTGCCCGTCGATCCGCTTCGGGAACGAGCAGGTCCCGCTGCGCGCCCTGGAGGAGGAAGAACGCGTCGCCGCTCGGCAGGAGCCGCGCCGGCGCGGGCGGTTTGGCCTTTGCCGCGCCCGCCGCGCCCGCCGCGAGCAGCGCCTCGTCCTTCGCGAGCACCCACGCCGGCCCGATCGTCGTCCCGACCTCGAGCAGCTCGCGGCCCAATGCGCCGAACGCGATGGGGCCTCGCCGAACGGACACGCCCGCCCACTCGGTGAAGGACTCGGGCGTCGTCGGACCGAAGACATGGAGGTATCGGCGCGCCAGCTCGAGCTCGGCGTCCTCGTCCGACAGCTTTGGCGCGGGGACCTCCCAGATCAGCGGCGCTCGGGCGCCCTCCCAGCGGATGAGGATCGTCCCCGTCGGGCCGGCGTAGCGAAATCGGTTCGAATGGAACCCCAGCGCCGCACCGGCGGCGCGATCCGCCATCCGACCGCCCTTCAGCAGGGCATGCAGCTGCGCCGCCATCTCTTCGCCGATTGCTCGGCGCCTCGCGTCGCCCGCCAGCCGTCCCACGGAGAAGAGCGCTCGGTCGACCTTCGGCACCACGTAGGTGCTGTAGCGCGGGCCCCAAAGCTGGACCAGCGCGGGATCCTCCCAACTCGACGGTGTCGCGCCCTCGACGCGGGCGTGGATCGAGAGGAGCGCCGCGCGCGGCATGCTGTCCTGGAGGCCGGCCCAGCCGGCCTTCCGAAGCGATTTCGCGCCTCGTGGCAGGCGCTCGTCGAGATGGTTGGTCGCGCGGCGGAATGCCAGGATCTGTGCTCGGCTGAGCTCGAGTCGGGCCACGCCCGAACGATATCCCCGGCGTCGGACGCGGTCATTCGACGTTCCGGCGATCAGCCGGCGCCGGTCACCGAGCTGAGGGGCTGATATGGCGGACCCTGCCGAAGGGCCTTGAGGAGGTCTCGCGCGGCTCGCTGCCCGTTCGGGAATTCGTCGCCGCGATCCCAGCGCCACGCCGCGACCATCGCGAGCACGAGGCCTCGGCAGTCGCCGAGCAGGACCTGATCCACCCCCGAATAGTGCTCGCCGACTGCTTCAGGTACGTGGGCGAGATCGAATTCCACTGGACCACGACAGCAGGTCTCGAGGTCGATGAACAATGGCCCGTTCTTCGTGCTCAGCAGGTTGCCGGGGTGCGGTTCGCCGTGCAGTAGCTGCTCGGCGGCCCCCCGGTCCTCGATCATTCGCAGCAGGCCGCGCAACGTTCTGACGAGGAACTGCCGGTCCGCGTCGCCAAGCCCGGGAGTCTGGTCGGGGTCCGCAACGAGCTGTTCCGCCTCGGCGGCCCGATCCGTGAAGCGCGGCGTCACGACCTCCAGCGTACGCATCGCGGCATGCAGCCGTTCGAGCGCAACGGCGTAGTCGGCTGGGGCGACCTCCGGGGGAGACAGCCGTTCGTAGTAGGTCCAGAACGTGATCCCGAAGCCGTCACGCTCGTAGACGCGCGGGGGAACTCGAGGCTCGAGCGCGGCCGCGGGGCTGTCCGTTTCCGCGAGCCGTTTCGCAAGCTCGACTTCTAACGTTGCCGCCTCGTGCGCCCGCGGCGCGACGCGGGCAAGGACGTCACAGGGCAACAGGCGAACGGCAAGCCGGTTCGAGTCGTGCAGGACGATCGCGTCGGCGGCCCTCAGGTCGAGCGCCGAGGCCGTCGCCAGTGCCGCAGCCACGGCGCGCGAAACCTCTGCCGGATGCATCTCTTCGTCCGGTGCTGATCCGTCAGCGCGACGTCACGTGAGCCGAACTCGACGCTCGGAAGATGCCTCGACGCGGCCGACGGGCCAGTGGTCGATTCCGGCGTTGACGAGGTCGGCGTGGAGCGCCTTGACCGTCGCGGGCGGGATGGCGGCGAGCAGGCCGCCACTGGTCTGGGGGTCGTGGGCGAGCGTCACGAGCTCGGGCGGGACGTCGTCGGCGACCTCGAGGGACGGCAGGAGGAAGCGGCGGTTGTGGGCTGCGCCACCGGTCTCGACGCCGGCACGGGCAAGGTCGAGCGAGCCCTCGAGCGCGGGCAGCTTCGAGGCGTCGAAGTTGAAGGTCGTCCGCGATGCGCGCGCCATCTCCAGCCCATGCCCGAGCAGCCCGAACCCGGTGACGTC
>DATLDP010000134.1:0-8878 GCA_035525825.1 Candidatus Limnocylindria bacterium | reverse complement strand
CGTGCACCTGCGCGGCGGCCAGGATCTCGCCGTCGTGACGGACGCCGGCACGCCCGGGGTCTCGGATCCCGGTGAGGATCTCGTGCGCGCGTGGGCGCGCGAGGGCGGCCGGGTCGTGCCGATCCCCGGCGCCTCGGCGGTTCTCGCCGCGGTGGCCGCCAGCGGGCTCGCCGGGCCGCGCTGGGGGTTCGAGGGCTTTCTGCCGCGCTCGGGGCGCGACCGGAAGGAGCGGCTGGCCCGGATCGCCGCCGACGATCGCGCAACCGTCATCTACGAGGCGCCAACGCGCCTCGCGGCCACGCTGCGAGACCTCGCGGTCGCGTGCGGCGCGGAGCGCAAGGCCGCGGTCTGCCGCGAGCTCACGAAGCTCCACGAGCAGATCGCGCGCGGGCCCCTGGGCGAGCTCCAGGCTGCGGTCGCCGCCGGCGAGATCCCGGCCCGCGGCGAGATCGCGATTGTGGTCGCGGCCGGGCAGCCGCTCGACCAGCGAGACCCAGCGGGATCGGCCGGCGACCTCGAGGCTGCGCTCGCCATGGTCGACGCCCTCGTCGAGGGTGGCTCCCCGCGCGGCGAGGCCGCGAAGACGGTCGCTGCGACCACGGGCATTCCGCGCCGGCACCTGTATCGAACGAAGGATTGACCCGGACGGCGCCGAGGGAGGGCCGGCGCCGTCCGGGTGGATGCGGGCGAACGCTCAGGCCGCGAGCTGCTCCGGGATGGGCTCGTCGGCCGGGATCGCCGGGCCCTCGGCGTGGGAGTCGGTCTCCCCGGTGGCCTCGATGGCGTCGGCGGCCGACTCGGCCGCGTAGTCCTTCTTCTTGCGCCCGGAGAGCATCTCGACCGACATCGCGACGATCTCGGTCTTCCAGTGCCGGAGGCCCTTCTCGTCATCCCACGTCCGGGTCTGGAGGCGGCCCTCGATCGCAACCTGCTGGCCCTTGCCGAGGTAGCGCCCGCAGACTTCCGCGAGGCGATCCCACGTGACCACGTTGTGATATTCGGGCCGTTCCTTGCCGTTCCCGGCGTACTCGGTGGTGGCCACGCTGAACTGCGTGACGTGCTTGCCGCTCGCGAGCGCGCGCATCTCGGGATCGCGCGTCAGGCGGCCGGCCAGGAGGACCTTGTTCACGGTCCATGACTCCTTGTTCGATCGGCCGACGGGTCACGGGCCGACCCTGCGTGTGGCGGTGATCCGACGCTAGGCCGGAGCGCTCACCGCTCGGTCACCGCGCAGTTCTCGGGCAATTACCTGCGGCCCGGGAGCGGCGATCGAGATCCAGCGGTGATGTGACGCTGCAATGCTCCTGAAACCCGGTACGTACGTCCCGGGTTCGGTGCGTGCACGCCACCGACCTTCGACCCTGGGCGAACCGGGACGTCCCGGTCATTTGCACCTCGTGGCACCCGGCGCATTGTTCAGTTGCGCCGTGACGCGGCACACCGGGGGCACTCGGGGCGTCGGCCACGGACTCTCGAACGGACGCCATGCTGGTGAAGGGCTGGCATTGGAGATCCCGGTCGAGGGTCACGAACCGAGCAACCATGAGTGATCGGCCTCGAGCCTGGGACGCGTCCGGCGGGACTCATCGCTCGATCATCGCCAGAAAACGATCGCCTCCCGACTTCTTCCGGGAGGCGATCGTCGTTGCCGGGCACGCAAACGGCGGGCCATGCGCTCGACCTGCGTGGCCCGCCGCTCGTGCCCCCGGAGGAAGGTCCGGTCCAGTGGAAGTCGCCGGGAGCGGCGCGATCCTGGACCTCCGCGGCCGACCGAGCCAATAGGGAACTCGCCGCATCGGTATACTTCGGCCTCGTTCACCGGGTTGTGTCGAGCGGCTCGGAAAGGGGAGGTCCTGCGATCGCGCGATCAGGGCGCGTCGTCCGTCCCGTGAGGCGGCCGACCGACCGGCAGACCCACCGCCGCAACGTCTGCGGCGACCCGCGGGAGATTTGCAACCACAAGGACCTCGGTGCTCGGACCGAGGTCTTTTCGATTCTCGCGGCGCGACCAACTCGGAGTGCCGGCTGATGCCCGCCTCGATCGTGGTCGGGCTGCAGTGGGGGGACGAGGGGAAGGGCAAGACGACCGACTTCCTCGCGGAGCAGGTGGCGATGGTCGTGCGCTACCAGGGCGGCGACAACGCCGGCCACACCGTGGTCAAGGGCGACGAGGTCCTGAAGCTCCACCTCGTGCCGTCGGGCGTGCTGTATCCGCACATCACCAGCGTCATCGGCAACGGCGTGGTGGTGAACCCCGAGACGCTGATCGGCGAGCTGGACATGCTCGCCTCCCGGGGGATCGACGTCCGGCGGGTCCGGGTGAGCCGCAGCGCCCACGTGATCATGCCCTACCACGTGGCCCTGGACCGGGCGAACGAGGCCCGCCTCGAGGGTGCCAAGGTCGGGACGACGGGGCGGGGGATCGGCCCGACCTACGGCGACCGGGCGTGGCGGGTCGGGCTCCGGATGGGCGACCTGTGCGATCGGGAGGTGCTCCAGACCCGGCTCGAGCGGCTCCTGCCGGACAAGAACCTGCTCCTGGGCTCGATGGGCGGCGAAGCGTTCGACGTGGCGACGCTCCTTGACACGGCCCTCGCCTGGGGTGAGCGCCTCAAGGACCACCTCGACGACACCACCTGGCTCGTCCAGTCCGCGCTGGCGCGAGGCGAGCACGTGCTCCTGGAGGGGGCCCAGGGGACGCTGCTGGACCTCGACCACGGGAGCTACCCATTCGTGACCTCCTCGAACGCCGTCGCGGGCGGCGCGACGACCGGTGGCGGGATCGGCCCGCTCCAGGTCGACGAGGTGATGGGGGTCATGAAGGCGTATGCCACGCGCGTGGGCTCGGGGCCGTTCCCGACGGAGCTGCTGGACGAGGTGGGGGAGGGGATTCGCGAGCGCGGCCACGAGGTCGGGACCACCACGGGACGCCCGCGGCGCGTCGGCTGGTTCGATGCCGTGCCGACCCGCTACGCGGTGGCGGTCAACTCGGTCAGCAGCATCATGCTCAACAAGCTCGACATCCTGTCGGGCCTCGAATCGATTCCGCTGTGCGTGGCCTACGAGATCGACGGCCGGCGCGTGGATCGGTGGCCCTCGTCGTCGGAGGCGCTCGGACGGGCCAAGCCGATCTATGAGCACTTCGAGGGCTGGTCCGAGCCCATCCACGACGTCAGGTCGCTCGCCGGGCTGCCCGAGGCGACGCGACGCTACGTCACCGCGCTCGAGGAGCTCGCCAACGTCCCGATCGTGCTGGTCTCGGTGGGTCCGGAGCGGACCCAGACGATCGAGCGGGCCTGGCGGCCGATGCGCCGGGCGCCGGTGCGGATCTGATGGGGACGGCGCCCACCCGAACGCTGATCGTCGGCTCGGGGGCGCGCGAGCACGCGCTCGCCTGGAAGCTCGCGGGAGAGCCCGGCATGAATGAGGTCTACGTCGCCCCCGGCAGCGCGGCGATCGCGGCGGAGTCGCGGGTTCGATGTCTCCCGAACGTGGATCCGCTGTCGCCCGCATCGGTGGCAGCAGCCGCGCAATCGGTGGCGGCCGAGCTCGTCGTGATCGGGCCCGAGGCGCCGCTGGCGGCGGGCGTCGCGGATGCCCTCACGGCGGCCGGGATCCGCGTGTTCGGGCCGTCGCAGGCGGCCGCCCGGCTCGAGTCATCCAAGTCGTTCTGCCACGACGTGGCCGAGGCCGCGGGCGTCAGGATGGCCCGGGCGCGGACCTTCGAGGTCCGGGACGGCGAGGCCGCGGCCACCTGCATTCGGGAGCTGGGTGGCGCCGGCCGCGGGATCGTGCTCAAGCAGGACGGCCTGGCGGCCGGCAAGGGCGTCGTCGTGTACGACGACATCGAGCTCGCGCTCGAGCACCTGCCCACCTGGCTGGACCCGCGCCGCGGCGAGGGCCCGCTGCTGGTCGTCGAGGAGCGGCTCGAGGGGCTCGAGGCCAGCGTCATCGCGATCTGCGATGGGCGGGATGCCATCGCCATGCCCGCGTCCCGGGATCACAAGCGCCTGTGCGACGCCGACGAGGGTCCGAACACCGGCGGGATGGGCGCGTACTCGCCCCTGCCCGACCTCCCGCCCGAGGCGATCGCCGAGGTGATCGACACCGTCCACCGGCCGATCCTCGCGGAGCTCGCCCGCCGCGGCACGCCCTTTACCGGCTTCCTCTACGCCGGTTTGATGCTCACGACGGATGGCCCGCGGCTCCTCGAGTGCAACGCCCGGCTCGGCGATCCCGAGGCGCAGGTCCTCCTGCCCCGCCTCGCGGGCGCGCTGGGGCCGGTGCTCGCCGCCGCGGCGCGCGGCGACGTCCGCTCGGCGCCGGGCACGCTCACCGGGACGTTGCCGACGTTCTCCGGGGCCGCGGTCGGGATCGTCCTGGCCTCGCGCGGCTATCCCGGGACGCCGAAGGTGGGGATGCCCATCGATGGCCTGCAGGCGGCCGAGGGAGCGGGGGCGCTGGTCTTCCACGGCGGCTCGATCGGCCGCCCGGGCGGGGGCTACGGCACCAATGGTGGCCGCGTCCTGACCGTCGTCGGGCGGGGCCCGAATCTCGCTCGAGCTCGCGAAGCGGCAGAGGCCGGCGCGGACCGGATCTCGTGGGACGGTTTGCACCGTCGCCGGGACATTGCCGCGACGGTTCCAGCCGCGCCCGCCGCGGTCACGCCCGTCGGAGCCGGTCGGTGATCGGGGACGCCTCATGATCCGTCGCTACACGCTGCCCGAGATGGGCGCGATCTGGACCGAGCAGGCCCGTTTCCAGCGGATGCTCGACGTGGAGCTGGCGGCGATGCGCGCCCAGGCGAGGCGCGGCCGGGTGCCCCAGGACGCCATGGCCCGCATCGAAGCGAAGGCGACCGTCGACGTCGCCCGCATCGAGGAGATCGAGCGGACCACGGACCACGACGTCATCGCCTTCGTCAGCCAGGTCGCCGAATCGATCGGTCCGGATGGGCGCTACGTCCACCTCGGCCTGACCTCCTCGGACGTGGTCGACACGGGGCTCGCGCTGCAGCTGCGGGCGGCCGGGGAGCTGCTCCTGGGCGACGCGGACGCGCTCGTCGAAGTGCTGGTCGCTCGGGCCCGCGAGCACGCGGCGACGGTGATGATGGGCCGAACCCACTCGGTCCACGCGGAGCCCACGACATTCGGGCTGAAGCTGGCGGGCTGGGCGTTCGAGGTCGATCGCGGCCGTCGCCGCCTTCGAGCCGCGGTCGAGGAGATCGCGACCGGGAAGCTGAGCGGTCCGGTCGGGACGTACAGCCACCTCGAACCGGAGGTGGAGGCCGAGGTGATGGGCGAGCTCGGCCTGCGGGCGGACCCGGTGAGCACCCAGATCGTCCAGCGCGACCGGCACGCGGCGCTGCTCACGGCGATGGCGGTGCTCGGCGGGAGCCTGGAGCGATTCGCGACCGAGATCCGGAACCTCCAGCACACGGAGATCGGCGAGGTCCAGGAGCCGTTCAAGGCGGGCCAGAAGGGCTCGTCCGCGATGCCCCACAAGCGCAACCCGATCCTGTCGGAGCGCGTGGCGGGTCTCGCCCGCGTGCTGCGGGGCTACGCCGGGGCCGCGCTCGAGAACCAGCCGCTGTGGCACGAGCGCGACATCAGCCACTCCTCGGCGGAGCGGGTGATCGTGCCCGACGCCACGATCCTCCTCGACTACCTGCTCCAGAAGATGACGGGCCTCGTTCGCGACCTCGGGGTGAAGCCGGAGCGGATGCGCGAGAACATCGAGCGCGGCCTTGGGCTGCATGCCTCGTCGCGCGTGCTGCTGGTCCTGGTGGAGCGTGCCGGCCTCTCGCGGGAGCAGAGCTACGAGATCGTGCAGCGGGCGTCCCTCGCGGCCGCGGACCAGCGCCGGCCGCTGCGCGAGCTCCTCGCGCTGGAGCCTGCGGTCGCGCAGTCGCTGAGCCTCTCCGACCTCGACGCCTGCTTCGACGACGCCCGCCACCTCGGGCACGTCCCGGCGGTCATCGCGCGGCTCGACGGGCTCGATGCCGGCGCGGCCCGTCCGGGGACCGAGCCGGCACGGGAGCGCGCGGCACGGAAGGAGCCCGTCGATGCTCACCGCTGACCCGTTCGTGCGCTCCGGCAAGGTCCGCGACCTCTACGCCATTGACGAGGACCGGCTGCTGCTCGTCGCCTCGGACCGGATCTCGGCCTTCGACGTGATCCTCCCGTCGTTGATCCCGGACAAGGGCCGCGTCCTGACGGGCCTGTCCCGGTTCTGGTTCGAGAAGACGGGCGACATCGTCCCGAACCACCTCCTGGGGACGGCCATCGACGACCTCCCGCCGGCCCTGGTCACGTCGCTCGGCCCGTCGGAGCTCCGGGGTCGGACGATGCGCTGCCGCACGGCCAGGGTGCTGCCGATCGAGGTCGTGGTCCGCGGCTATCTGGCGGGCTCCGGCTGGAAGGAGTACCGCGAGCACGGCTCCGTCTGTGGCGTGCGGCTGCCTGCTGGCCTCCGCGAGAGTGAAAGCCTGCCCGAGCCGATCCTCACCCCCGCCACGAAGGCGGAGGCCGGCCAGCACGACATCAACATCGATCGCGAGTCGATGCTCCAGCTCCTGGAGGACTGGGCCCCGAACGGCGACGACTGGCTCGGGCGCGAGGCGGCCGACGCGCTGACCCGCCGAGTGGAGGACGTCGCCGTCCGCCTCTACGAGCGTGGCGCCGCGCGCTGCGCCGAGGCGGGGATCGTGCTGGCCGACACGAAATTCGAGATGGGCCTGGTCGACGGCGGCGAGCTGATCCTGGTCGACGAGGTGCTCACGCCGGACTCCTCGCGCTTCTGGGATGCCGCGACGTACGAGCCCGGCGGACCCCAGGCGAGCTTCGACAAGCAGTTCGTCCGCGACTGGCTGGACACGCAGCCCTGGGACAAGACGGACCCGGGGCCGGCCCTTCCGGACGACGTGGTCGCCGGAACGCGCGCACGCTACGTGGAGGCGTTCGAGCGGATCACCGGCGCGAGCTTCGAGCGCTACCTGGAGGAGGACGACATCCTGCCTGGGACGGCTTCGTGAGCGAGTACCGGTTCGCGGTGAACGTCGCGCCCAAGCCCGGCATCCTGGATCCGCAGGGCCGCGCCGTCGAGGGCAGCCTGGCCCACCTCGGTGTGACCGGCGTCTCGGGCGTCCGCGTCGGGCGGCGGGTGGAGCTGACGGTCGAGGCCGGCTCGGAAGCGGAGGCGCGCGCCACCGTGGAACGGCTCGCGGGCGAGCTCTTCTCCAACCCGCTCATCGAGGCGTTCGCGGTCGAGTCCCTCGCCGGCGTTGTGGCCGCTACGGGGGCGGCCGGGTGACCGTCCGCGTCGGCGTCGTGGTCTTCCCGGGATCGAACTGCGACCGCGACACCCTTCGCGGCCTCGAGCTCGCGGGCGCGGAGGCCGTCCCGCTGTGGCATGAGCAGGCAGACCTCGGTGGCGTGGCCGCGGTCGTGCTGCCCGGCGGCTTCGCGTACGGCGACTACCTGCGTGCCGGCGTGATCGCCCGCTTCAGCCCCGTGATGCGGGCCGTGTCGGCGTTCGCCGCGCACGGCGGCCTGGTCCTCGGGATCTGCAACGGCTTCCAGGTCCTCGCCGAGGCCGGGCTCGTGCCGGGCGCGCTCCTCCGAAATCGGGGCCTCAGGTTCGTCGGGCGAGATGTCCGGATCGTGGCGGAACGGCTGGACACGCCGTTCACGTCGCTGGTCGAGGCCGGCCGCGGGATGGTCATGCCGATCGCCCACGGCGAGGGCTGCTACTTCGCCGACGGGGCCACCCTCGACGAGCTGGAGCGCGAGGGTAAGGTCCTGTTCCGCTACGTCCACGAGGACGGCACGGCCGCGAGCGCCGATGGCGATCCAGCGAACCCCAACGGCTCGCTGCGAGCGATCGCCGGCGTCCTGAACGCGCGCGGCAACGTCGCCGGGCTGATGCCGCATCCGGAGCGCGCCGCGGACGCGCTGCTCGGATCCGACGACGGGCTGCCGATCCTGCGCTCGCTCGTCGAGGCGGCCGCGAAGGCGAGTGGCGGCACGCCCGCCGGGGTGAGCGGCGAGCGCCGCGTTCCGGTCGCTGTGGGACCCGGATGACGATCGCCGAGCGCGACGCCGCCACGCCGCCCGAGCCGCCGCCCGACCCGCCGGCGTCGCCCGTGTCGCAGGCTTCGCCCATCCCGCTCCATCGGGCCCTCGGGCTGACGGACGAGGAGCTGGACGCGATCCGGGACCGGCTGGCGCGCGATCCCAACGACCTCGAGCTGGCGATGTTCAGCGTGATGTGGAGCGAGCACTGTTCGTACAAGAGCTCGCGGCCACTGCTGCGAACCCTCCCAACCGGTTCGACCGCCGATGGTGTCGTCGCCGGACCGGGCGAGAACGCGGGCGTGGTCTCGATCGGTGATGGGCTTGCCGTGGCGTTCAAGATCGAGTCCCACAACCACCCGAGCGCGGTCGAGCCGTACCAGGGCGCCGCGACCGGTGTGGGCGGCATCCTCCGCGACATCTTCACGATGGGCGCCCGGCCGATCGCGGTCCTCGACGCCCTGCGATTCGGCGATCCCGCGGAGGCGCGGACGCGGCACCTGGTCGAAGGCGTCGTCCACGGCGTCGGCGGCTACGGCAATTGCGTCGGCGTCCCGACGGTGGGCGGCGAGCTGGTCTTCGACCCAAGCTACGAGGGCAATCCACTCGTCAACGTGATGGCCATCGGGCTCCTGGAGGAGCGCCACCTGACCCGCGCCGCCGCACCGGGGCCGGGCAACCTCGCGGTGCTCTTCGGGAGCGCGACCGGGCGCGACGGGATCGGGGGAGCGTCGGTCCTCGCCTCCGCAACGTTCGGGGACGCTGACGGGTCGAAACGACCCTCGGTCCAGGTCGGCGATCCCTTT
>DATLDP010000130.1:0-43338 GCA_035525825.1 Candidatus Limnocylindria bacterium | reverse complement strand
CGCCCGTCGTGGACCGCGAGCCGCGTGACCGCGTTGCAGTCCCACGGCGAGCCGCAATCGACCCAGCCATCGGAACCCAGCCGGTAGACATGGCCGCGATCGGAAGGCGGCCCCTCCCACGTCGCCGCGTACAGGTCACCGTCGAGGACGGCGAGCCCCGCAACCATGATCGTGGCGTCGCTGGGCTGCCCGAGGTCCGTCCAGGTCGGCGTCGTTCCCGCGTCGAGGGTGAAGCACAGCTCCCGGTCGTTGGGATGGTTCCCGCACGGCGACGAATCGAGGAAGCCCAGGGTCCAGCCGCGACGGGATGCGGCGTCATACGCCGCGGCGATGTCGCCGAGCGCGGTCGCGGGGCGGTCCGGGACGCGGATGCGCGCGGTGACCGTGAAGTCCGTGGTGCCGCCCGCGCTCATGCGAGCGCCGCGTCCGCATGGACGAGGGTGCCACCCACGACCGTAGCCCGGACCGAGATCTCCAGGGTGGACGGGTCCTGTCGGAACGCCGTGACATTCCCGCGCGCACCGAGCCGGATCGACTCGTGGCCCCGGAGCAGCCCCAGCTTCAGGAGCCGAGACGGATTCGCCGTCACGGTGCGCACGGCGTCGCCGAGGGAGAGCCCCGCGTGCCGGGTCGCGTTCGCGACGCACACCGGCAGGGCCGCGGCGGCTCCGGCCAGATACGGCGTACCGGAAAGCTCCAGGCGGCCGGAGTCGAGGAGCGTCACGCCGGCACCATCCGGCAGCGCGTAGTCGCCCGGTGGCATCGCCGCGACGTACAGCGCGTCGCTGACGAGGATCGTTCGCTCCACGCCCTTTGCGCGCACGACGCTCCGCATCACGGACGGCGGCAGGTGGTGGCCGTCGAAGATGAAGCCCGCCGCCAGGCGGTCCTCCGCCAGCTGGTCCCAGATGTAGTTGGGGTGGCGACGGATCATCGCGTGGGCGCCATTCCCGAGGTGGGTCGACCAGCGGGCACCCGCGTCCACCATGGCGCGAATCTCGTCACCGCTCGCGGAGGTATGCCCGACGGACGCCACGACGCCGTCGGCCACGATGGCGCGGACGTACTCGACCGCCTCAGGGTATTCCGGTGACAGCGTGATGATCCGGATCCGACCGCCTGCCGCCTCCTGCCAGCGCCGGTATTCGGCGATGTCGGGCGGCCGAACGTGACGCAGCGGGTGGGCTCCGCGCGGGCCGTCCTCCGGCGAGATATGCGGCCCTTCGACATGGATCCCGACAACGCTCGCGTCAATCAGCGGATCGGCCTCGCACGCGGCCGCCACGGCGCGCAGGGCGCCCACGATGTGCTCCTCCGACTCGGTGCAGATGGTCGGGCAGACGCCGGTCACGCCGTGGCGCCACAGCGCCCGGATCATCTCGACGGTGTTCGAGGCGTCGGCACCACTGGCGTTGGGATCGTGGCCGCCGAATCCGTTGACCTGGATGTCCAGCCAGCCGGCGGAGAGCCAGTCCGGTGCAGCCACGTCTCCCAGCCGATCGATCGACGTGATGACCCCGCCATCCATGGTCACTCGCACCGCGCGGCCGTCATGGATCGAGCGCCCCTCGAGGATGACCGGTGTCCTGCTCGATGGCCGGCGTCCCGCGCCTGCCGTCACCTCCGCCGGCATCGCACCCGGCCGGCTCAGCCCTTGAGCCCGGTGATGGTGATGCCCTCGACGATCCGCCGCCGCAGGAACAGGAAGGCGATGATCGACGGCAGCAGCGCGATCACGGACGCGGCGCTGGTGACGCCGAAGTTCGAGGAGCCGGTGTTGGCGAATTGCGACAGGGCGAGCTCCATCGGGAAGTACTTGGGGTCGTTCAGGATGAGCAGGGGCCAGATGAACGCCGTCCAGGCCTGGATGAAGGCCAGGATCGCGAGCGCGGAGACCGCCGGTGCGAGCAGGCGCGGGACGAGGCGGATCATGATCCCGGTCTCGGACATGCCATCGATCCGGGCGGCGTCGAGGATCTCGTCGGGAACGCTCGTGATCGTGTTCTGGCGCATGAAGAAGATGCCGTAGCTGAGCACCAGGAACGGGAGGAACAGCCCGAGCGGCTGGTTCACGAGGTGGAGGGCGTTCATCTGCAGGAACAGCGGCACCATGTAGATCTCGAAGGGCACGATGGCGGTCGCCAGCACGAGCATGAACAGGAAGTTGTTCCCCGGGAACCGGAACTTCGCGAAGATGTAGCCGGCCGTCGACGACGTCAGGATGATGAAGAGAGTCGACACCGTCGCGAAGACGAAGCTGTTCCAGAGGTACGTCAGCATGGGCGCCCGGGCGAAGACGGTCTCGTAGTTCTTCAGGGTCCAGGTCACCGGGAAGAGCGTTGGCGGGAGCACGTTCAGCTCCGACGCCGGGCGGAACGACACGCTGAACAGCCAGAAGATCGGGAAGACCACCGCGAGCCCGCCGAGGGCGAGCAGGGCGACCAGGATCCAGTGCAGGACTCGCGACACGCCCGTTCGCCGTCCGATCATTCGGCCCGGCTCCCGCGCAGAAACCGGAACTGGACGAGCGTCAGGATCATGATGATCAGGAAGAGGTACACGGCCTCGGCGGCGGCGTAGCCCATGTTGAAGAACCGGAAGCCGTTCTCGAAGAGGTCGTAGACGATGACCCGCACGAGGCGCCCCGGGGATCCCTGGACGTCCGATGCGAGGACGTAGACCTGGGTGAAGACGTTGTACGAGGCGATCGTCGTGATGACGATCACGAACAGCGTCACGGGGGCCAGGAGCGGCATCGTGATGTGCCGGAAGCGCTGCCAGGCGCTGGCGCCATCGACGGCTCCGGCCTCCTCGTAGATCTGGGGGATGGCGCGCATCCCCACGATCAGGATGATCATGTTGTAGCCGACCTGCTTCCAGACCGACAGGATGATCACGGCGACCAGCGCCATGTCCGGGTCGCTGAGCCAGGGCACCCGGTTGACCCCGAAGATGCCCAGGAAGGCGTTCAGGACGCCGTGGTTGTAATTGAAGATCTCTCGCCAGCCGAGCGTCACGGGCACCATGGGCACGAGGACGGGGGCGAAGTACAGGAGCTCGATCAGCCCGCCGGTGCGACCGCGGACGACCCGGGCGAGGAAGGCCGCGAGGACGAGCGCGAGCACCACCGAGAGCACGGTCGTGGCGACAGCGAAGACGGTGGTGTTGGTGAACGCCGTCTGGAAGTTCTTGTCCCCGAGCAGCTGGATGTAGTTGTCCAGGCCGACAAACTTCTCCGCGGGCTTGACGAGCCCCCACTCGAAGAAGCTCATCACGAAGGCCCAGGCAGTCGGGACCACTCGCAGGAACGTGAAGAGGATCAGGGTCGGGAGCAGCACGAGGTACGCGAACCGCCAGCGCATCCAGCTGCGCCTCGGGACGCCGCGGATCGCGGCGAGCGGATGCATCACGTGTGGTCCTCGAGAGCGGTCAGGTGAGAGGAACGAGGGCGCCGCGGGGACCGCGGCGCCCTCGTCATGACGGTCAGCCGCCGTAGTGGCCGTTGGCCGAGAGGATATCGTTGGTCTCCTTGGCCCAGTCGTCGAGCAGCCCCTTGATGGCGTCCGGCTTGCCGGCAAGGTTCTCGTAGTCCGCGTAGGCGTCCACGAGGTGCGTGGCGAGCTTGGTCTCGATCTCGTCGAACTCCGCGATTGGCGGCGTGACGTAGAGCTGGAAGTTGTCGGGATGCTCAAGGAACCCCTTGTAGGTGGGGTTCTCGCTCAGGAACTGGGTGAGGTCGATGTCCTTGCGGGCAAGGAGCCAGCCGGACACCTTCGTCAGGTTCATCTGCTGCTCCGGCTCGCGCATGAACCGGATGAACTCCCAGGCGCAGTCCGCGTTGGCGGCGCCGGCCGGGACGAACATGGACTCGGTGGTGAGGATGTCGCCGACGGGCGGCGAGACGGTGGCGTAGTGCCCGACGAGGTCTGGCGCGGTCGCCGCGATCTCGTTGATGACCCACGACTCGCGCAGGAACTGCGCGGTCTGCTTGGTCTCGAACGCCTTGGCGTCATGCTCGATGTTGGGGGAGTCGACACCCTCCTTGAGGAGGTCCATGTACATCCCGAGGAGCGCCTGCCCCTCGGGGCCGTCGTACTCGGCAACCCACTTGCCGGAGCCCTCGGCGGTCTCGCGGATGAGGGTCTTGCCCTTCTGGATCAGGAGGATCCAGAACTTCTCCGCCACGCCGCTGCCCTGGCCCGAGAGCCGGAGGCTCCAGCCTGACTTCGTGAGGGTTCCGCTACCGTCCTTGACGGCCAGCTTGCGCGCGTTGGCGGCGAGATCCTCAAGCGACGCCGGCGGCGTCGTGATCGAGGCTGCGGCGTAATCGTCGGTGTTGTAGTAGATGCCGGTGCCGCCGGTGAAGATCGGCATGCCCCAGACATCGTCCTTGTAGGTGTTGTCCTTGACGACCTCGGGGGCGTAGGCGCCGTCGGCCGTGACCTCCGCCTTGATGTCGGCGGGAAGCGGATCGATGAGGCCCTGATCGATGAACCGGGCCAGGAAGTTCGTCGTCCGAATGACGACCTCACCGGCGGTCTTCGACGGCAGGGCCGTGGTCAGCTTCTGCTCGAACCCGCGAAGGTCCGTGCTGAAAACGATGAAGTCGACGTTGGGATGCGTGGCCTTGAAGTCGTCGCCGGCCTTCTTGTACGCCGCATCGATCTCCGGATAGCCACCCCAGACGTTGAGGGTCACCGGCTCCGTGCCGCACGCGTCCGCGCTCGCGGTGCCGGCCGGACCGGTCGCCGCCGGACCACCGGTTGCCCCCGGACCCGTGGTGGGGCCGGCGCTGGCGTTGTTGCCGCCGCAGGCGCTGACTGCGATCAGCAGCGCTGCTCCTGCCGCAAGGTGCTTTCCGAACCGCAGATGTTGCATGCCTTCCTCCTGACGCCGGGTCGACGATTTCCGCTGGTTCATCTGATCTGCAACGTGACGTGCCTCCTCCGCCGCCCGGGTTACGCGCGGCCGTCGCGACGGGCGAGGCCCGTACGCCGTGGATGCGGGGTCGTTCCGCTCGGCCATCGACCGAGACCGAAGGAGCCCGTTGTCGCGACCTTGGACCGACCCGCTTCGAGGGCCGCCATCCGGGTCATCAGGAGCTCGCCGCCCTCGATGACGTGGGTCCGGACCGCGGCCTCGAGGAGCTCCGGGTCCCGGAGCTCCACAGCGTCGGCGATTGGCTGGTGCTGGGCAATCAGGGTCGGCGCATCCGCCGACGAGATCTGGTTGGTGAGCACGACGCGGCGCGCGAGGGACTGGAGCGTGCTCAGCTGGCTCAGGAGCATCGCGTGGCCGCAGCGCAGGAAGACGGATCGGTGGAATGCCACGTCCGCATCCGCGACCAGGACTGGGTCGCCGGAGGCGACCGCAACCTTCAACCCCTCGAACGCTCCCTGCACGTCACCGTTCAGGGACGCGCCTGCGGCCTCGAGCGACAGGCGCGAGGCGTATGGCTCCAGGAGCGCCCGAAGGCTGGTGATCTCCCACGTGGCGCGGACGCTGAGCTGGGTGACGAACATTCCCCGGTGCGGGATCGCCTCGATGAGGCCGCCGTCGGCGAGCGTCCGAAGTGCCTCACGGACCGTCCCACGCGACGTGTCGAGCTCGGTCGCGAGGGCGACCTCGGAGAGCCGCGACCCGGGGGCGAGCCGCCCATGGACGATCGCATTGCGGATGTAGGTCGCCACCGCCGTCGTGAGCGTCTCGGGCCGCTGCAGCGCCATCGCCGGCTCAGTCCTCCCCAGCCTTGGATCGTCGGACAATAGATCATCCGACACGAGGCGTGCACGAACCGCGACCGGATGGGTCGAGATCCGTCGTGGGGGCCCTGACTGGGTGCTCTGCATCGGGATCAGAGGTTCGGGACCCGGCCGCGGTAGCGGGCCGTGACCGCGAGGTTGGCCTCGTCGCCACCGGGGCTGTTCGAGCTCTTCCAGACGGGCGGATCGATACCGCGACGAACGAGCTCGGCCATCGCCTCGAGCATGATGGCGTTCAGCGCGAACGCGTTGACGATCGTGGACACCGGGCCGACGGCCTGCGAGACGCCGTCGATCTCGAGCAGCGCGTCGCCCAGCGGCATCTTGGTATCGACGACGATGTCGACGAGGTCGCACAGGTCCTTCCCGCTCGGGTGGCGGCTGGGGTGACCCTGGGGAAGCCCGCGCTGGTTCGCCACCGACGTCACGCCGATCGTCGTCATGCCGAGCTCGTGGGCGTACATGGCGCTGTCGATCGTGGCCGAGTTGATGCCGTAGGCATTGACGATGATGAGCAGGTCGCCCCGGTCGAACGCGACCTCGGCGAGCAGCGCCCGGGCATAGCCAGGGGTCCGCTCGATCCGCATCGATCGCGCAGCGCCGTGGCCCAGGTAGAACCCGTCGTCGATGAACGCGTAGATCGCGGCCAGGCCGCCCGCTCGGGAGAACACCTCCTCGGCGCCGATCTGCGAGTGGCCACCTGGTCCGATCACGTAGATCAGCCGGTCCTCGGCCACGCGGTCGGCCACGGCGACGCCGGCACGGAGGATCGCGTCGGCCTCCTCGGACGCGAGCCGGTCGAGGGTGGCCTTGGCCTTGGCGAGGTAGGTTTCCTGGACGCTCGTCATCGCTCGCTCCTCTTGCATCGGCGTGGGGGACCGCTCATGGCGCCCATCGTCACGGCCGGCCGCCCGGCGCGGTCGATGTCGCGCCCTTCGCGAGCTCGATGACGGCGTCCGCCAGCCGCTCACCCTCGCCGGCCCGCAGGACGCTCGCGTTGGGCTCGTAGCCGCCCTCGTCGTACGCCTCGGCGGTGCAGATGTAGCCGATGGTTCCATCGCAGAGCGCCGCGATCGTCGTCGAGTCCTCGCCGAGGCTGGAGCGGATTCGCTGGCCGAGGGCCACGAACAGCTCGCCCTGCACGCCGGCATGGATCATCGGGCCGAGCCCAAGGGCGCTGATCCGGACACGGACGGGGCCGTCCCGCTCCGAATCCTCGGCCTGGATCGCGATGACCTCGGCATAGGCCGCAGCGACGGCGGCGTGGTACGTCGCGTCCTCCGAAAGATTGGCCTCGCGGACGGCGGTATCGGCGCGCGCGGCGGAGGAGGCAGCCGCGCGCGCCGATGCCGCGTCGGGCAGGCGCTTGCGCTCCAGCTCGATGACCTGCGAGCGCCCCCAGACGTGATCTGACGCGACCGGTCGCAGCCGCTCTCGCACCGCGAGGGCGCAATCCGCCACCTGTCGCCCGTACCGCTCCGCGGACTCGAAGGTTCGCCACGGCACGACGATGCCGACCATGCTGCCCTCGGGCGAGTAGCCGCCCGGGTTCACGTCGCCCTGTGGGCCCGTGGTGAAGATCGCGACGCCACCGACGGCCGCATCGATCGCGCGGCACGCGACCCCCGGGTAGTCCGCGGAGTAGCGGGTGTTGTTCGGCCCCAGCGTGGTTGGATGGCAGCCGTAGTTCACGAGCGTCGCGATCGGCGTGCCGTCGAGGCCATCGAACCGCGTCACCGTCACGCGGTCATCGACGGGCCCGCCCTTTGGCCGGCGATTCGCGCCGATGCCCGTCACCTCGCCGATCCCGACGGCCACCCCGGCGACACGCCGTCCCCGCCAGGCGGCCTCGACCGTGTCGGCGATCGTCATCCCGATCCGGCGCAGCACGTCGGACGGCTCTCGGAGCATCGGGCCGCTGTGCGTGTGCGTGCCGACCAGCTGCATCTGCTCGCGGGGGATTCCGGTTCGGCGGAGCACCTCCGCGGCGATAACCTCCTGCAGCGGCGGGTCGATCTGGATCAGGTCCGCCACGACCAGCGCGACGGTTGACTCCGGCCCCTCCGCGACGAGGACGCGAACCATCAGCGGGTCGTGGACGCCCGACGCGCCGGCCGTCCGGACGTCGTAGCCCTCCAGCACCAGCCCGAGCTCGGGGGTGATCTCCGCAGCGGCTGCGCCGACCTTCACGCCAGACCCCCAGCCAGGTCGACCGACCGACCGGTTCGACTGGATTCGTAGGCGGCGAGGACGATCTCGACCGCGGCTGCGCCGTCGTCCACGGTCACCGCGGGCGGGCGTCCGTCGCGGATCGCTTCGATGAAGTCGGTGTACTGCCGGACGTAGCCGACCGCGCTGGTGCCCCACGTCGCCGACTTCGGCTGCGTCCCTTCGCCGGGACTGCGTTCGGGGGGCGGCGCAGGCCTGTCCGGAACGTCCCACTCGGCTGCGTCCTCGCCGACGAGGCGGATCAGGCCCCGCTGGCCGTGGATCGTGAGCTCGGTCGGGCGCTCCGCGGCGGCACAGGTCGTGGCGACGATCGCGCCGAGCGCGCCGCTTGCGAACCGCAGGCTCACCGCCGCGGTGTCCTCGGCCTCCATCCGGTGCCCGATCGTCGCGACGTGACCCGAAACGCTCGTCACCGCCCCGCCGATCCACCGCAACAGGTCGATCGTGTGGATGGCCTGGTTCATCAGCACGCCACCATCCAGCTCAACGGTGCCCCGCCACGCGGCGCTGTCGTAGTAGGTCTGCGGTCGGTAGTAGAAGCCCTCGGCAACGATCATCGAGACCGGCCCGATGGCATCCGATGCCACCGCGTCGCGGACGGCCCGGACCACCGGCTCGAATCGGCGCTGCGAGACCGTGGCTGCGACGAGCCCCCGCTGGCGTGCCGTGTCCGCCACCGCCCTCGCATCGGCATTGGTCAGCGCCACGGGCTTCTCCACGAGGATGTGCTTCCCATGTCGGAGCGCGTCGAGCGCCTGGACCGCGTGGAGGCCGGACGGTGTCGAGATCGCCACGGCGTCGACGTCCTCACGGGACAGGAGCTCGTTGACGTCGGTCGTCCAGGGCACGCCCCAGCGCTCACCTGCGGAGCGGGCGCGTTCCGTGGAGGCGCTCGCGATCGCGGCGATCCGCGCATCCGGAATCGAATCGAGCGCTTCGAGGTGCTGCGCGGAGATCGCACCCGCGCCGATGAGGCCGAAGCGGACCGGCGCGCCCCCCGACGTCATGCGCGGTACCGCGCGACCTTGTCGACGGCACGGATCACGTCATCGAGGTCCTCGTGCCGCGACATCAGGATCGGCGATGAGAACGCGAGGATCTCCTCCCCGTCGGCCTTCTCGGCCGCCGGGCAATCAGCGGGCTCCGCGCCGCCGAGGCGCTTGATCTCCGCCCGGACCGCTTCGTTGCGGTTGATCGGCACATAGCCGTGGAGCACCGGGACGCCCTCTGCTCGAAGGGCCCGAGCGAGCTCCATCTTGTCCAGCCCACCCCGCCGACCGCCGAGCCAGCGCCAGTGGTACGTGTACCAGCTGTGGGCCGTGACGCCCTCGGGGACCTCGAGCGGCACGACACCGGGAATGTCCCGGAGGCGTTCCGTGAGGTATGCGGCCGCCTCGGTGCGGCGCGCCTGCTGGTCGGGGAACCGCTTGAGCTGGGCCAGGAGGATGGCGGCCTGGAATTCCGTCATCCGAAGGTTCCAGCCCAGGCGGACGTGCTCGTACCACTCGCCGCCACGCCGCCGGCCGACGTTCCGGTACGACCACAGCAGCTCGTCGATCTCCGGGTCGTTGGTGACCATCGTGCCGCCCTCGCCGGCGGTCAGCATCTTCGACGACTGGTGGCTGAAGACGCCGACGTCGCCGATCGCGCCGACCGGGGTCCCGCGCCAGGCGGCTCCGTGGGCCTGGGCCGCGTCTTCCACGACTCGCAGGCCGTGCCGCCGCGCGACGTCCATGACCGCGTCCATGTCCACGGGTGAGCCGCCGTGATGGACCGGCACGATCGCCCGGGTGCGGGGCGTGATGGCAGCCGCGATGCTGTCGGGGCTGATGAGGAGTGTCTCCGGATCAACGTCCGCGAACGTTGGGATGGCGCCGATCATCAGGGCGGCGCTCGCCGTCGCGATGAAGGTGTACGCCGGCACGATGACCTCGTCACCGGGGCCGAGCCCGATGGCCTTGTAGGCAACCGCCAGGCCCATCGTGGCATTCACGGTGGTGACCGCGAACCTCGCGGCCTGGAACGCGGCGAACTCACGCTCGAACTCGTCGACATACGTCCCGTCCAGGGAGCCCCACTTCCCGGACCGCAGGGCCGCGAGCAGCAGCTCCTCCTCCTCCGCCCCGAACTCGGGCCACTGGCCGATGGGCGTGGTCCGAACGGCTGCGCCGCCATGGATGGCGAGGGTGGCGCCCACGAGGGTCATCGGACCGCTCCCGCTCGCTCTGGCGACGACGGCTCGAACGTTGGCGCGGCAAGCGAGAACGCGGGCTGGTCGACGAAGAGGACCGCGTCGGGATGGCGGCGCAAGGCTGAGGCGGGGCACGCGGTGTCGACGGGGCCGTCGAGGGTCCGCTGCACCGCCGCGGCCTTCTGCGGACCCGGCACGACGACGGACAACGAACGGGCGCGAAGGATCGCGGACATGGTCACCGTGAGGGCGAGGCGCGGCACGTCATCGAAGGCGGCGAAGGCGCCGTCCCGGACCTGCTGGTGCCGGCTCGTTTCGTCGATCTCGACCGGCTTGACGGTCAGCGGGTCCTCGAAATCGGCGACGTGGGGGTCGTTGAAGGCCAGGTGGCCATTCTCGCCGATGCCGATGAGGCCGAGGTCGATCCCGCCGTCGTCCAGCAGCCTGCCGTAGCGGTCGGATTCCGACGCGGGGTCCGGGTTGCCCCCATCGATGAGCTCGACTCGACCCGGGCGCACGCGGGCCCAGACGTGATCCTCGAGCCAGCGCCCGAACGAGCGCGGGTCGCCCTTGACCAGGCCAACGTACTCGTCGAGGTGGAAGGCGTCGACGCACGACCAATCGATGTCCCGCTCGCCCGCGAGCGCCTCGAGCATGTCCATCTGGGACGCAGCCGCCGCAAAGATGACGCGCGCTCGCGGCTTCGCGGCCAGGACGCCCCGGAGCCGTTCGGCAGCGTGCGCGGCGGCCGCGGCGCCCATCGCGCCCCGGTCCGGGAGCACGAGAGTCCGCAGCCGGTCGCGCTGCACCTCGATCATGGGTGCTCCGGCACGAAGACGACGAAGAAGACGTAGTCCAGCTGGCTCGTGCCCGTGTTGGTGATGAGGTGCTCCGTCCCGAGCGGGATGAGCACGGAGCTGCCGGCGCGCACGTCGGTTCGCTCGCCGGCGAGCTCCACGAAGCCCTCGCCTGCCTGCACCCAGTAGATCTGGTCCTCGTCGACGTGCGTGTGGGCCGGGACGGTCGCTCCGGGATGGATGGAGACGTGGGTGACGTTCAGGCGCTTCGTCTCGAAGATGGGCCGGTAATCCGCATAGGGCTCGGGCGAGATGGCCAGATCCGCGAGGCGCTTGATCACGTCACGCTCCTCTCGGGGCGACGTCGAGCGCACCCGAGCCGTCGGTCACCTTGCCGAGCTTCACCGCATCGAAGTCCCATCCGTTGAGCTCGCACATCGCGCGGACGTGGGCGTCCCAGGTGGGCTCCTCGGCGGTGTGGCCCGCCGTGAAGCAATCGATCGAGAGGTACGTGAAGCGCCCCTGGCCCGTGTTGGTCACGGCGTGGTAGAGGCCCGGTGGCGTTCGCACGAAATCGCCCGGCGCCAGCGGGACGGTCGCTGGACCCTCCGGCTCATGCACGGTCATCTCCGCCTGGCCCGCCAGCACGAAGAACACTTGCTCGGCGTCCGGATGCACGTGCAGCGGCGGGGCCTCGCCGGGCTCCAGGATGACGAAGAATGCCTCCGACGCAGCGGCGTCGGCTCGGTCCATCACCAGGTCGTTGGTGTGGGTCGGGAATCGATAGCGGATCGCGTCACGCGCGTGGAATACATACCTCGGCACGGCGGGGAGGACCTCCGGGGCGCGTGGGGATTGCTTGATTGTCCTACAGTAGACCCTCGGACAGCGGAGCCGCAAATGGGCCTGCTCCGAGCAAGGAACGAGCACCGGAGCCGGGAGAGGGAGAGCCCATGACGCCCAACGCCCTGTTCGACCTGACGGGCCGCGTCGCCGTGGTCATCGGGGGGACGGGCGTCCTGGGCGGTGCGGTCAGCGACGGCCTCGCGGCCGCCGGCGCGTCCATCGCGGTGCTCGGACGGTCACAGGAGCGCGGCGCGGCGCGGGTCGCAGCCATCGCGGCCGCCGGCGGCCGAGCCGCCGCGTTCACGCTCGACGCGACGGACCGCCCCTCGATGGAGGCGGCCGCGGCGGAGGTCGAGCGAGCGCTCGGCCCGGTTGACATTCTCGTGAACGCCGTCGGCGTGAACAGCTCGACCCCGTTCTTCGAGATCGATCTCGACGAGTGGCGACGCCTGATCGACGCGAACCTGACCGCCGTCTTCCTCGGCTGCCAGGTCTTCGGCCGGGCGATGGTCGACCGGGGATCGGGCGGGTCGATCATCAACTTCTCGTCGGCGTCGTCGGGCCCACCCCTTTCCCGCGTGTTGACGTACTCCGTGGCCAAGGCCGGCGTGAACAATTTGACCCAGTACCTCGCCCTGGAGCTGGCGCCGCACCGCGTCCGAGTGAATGCCATCGTCCCGGGATTCTTTCCCGCCGAGCAGAACCGCAAGCTCCTCTCGGAGGACCGGATGCGGTCGATCATCGGCCACACGCCGGCGCGCCGCCTCGGGGAGCCCGGGGAGCTGGTCGGAACCGTCGTCTGGCTCGCGTCAGATGCCGCCTCCGGGTTCGTGACCGGCTCGATCGTGCGGGTGGACGGCGGCTTCAGCGCGATGACGATCTGAGGGCCTCCTCGACATGACGAGCCAGCTCGACGACATCAGCACGACGCCGGTGGTGCCTCCCCCGGGGCAGGATCCGCTCGACGTCTTCCGACACCCGGACCTCCCACGCTGGGCGCTGGTGCACCGGACGCTGGATGCCACGGCGATCGACGACGTCGCCGGCGCGGTGCACGCGGCCTTCGAGCCCGTCGTCGGATCCGTCCAACCCGGGATGCGGGTCGCCGTAGCGGCGGGCAGCCGGGGCATCGACCGGATCGATGAGGTGGTCGCTGCCATCGTCGGGGAGATCCGGGCTGCCGGCGGGCAACCGTTCGTGATTCCGGCAATGGGCAGCCACGGCGGCGCCACCTCGGAGGGACAGCTGGAGGTCCTCGCATCCCTGGGGATCACGCCCGAGCGGATCGGCTGCGAGATCCGCGCCAGCATGGACACGGTGCTCCTGGGCGAGGTTGAAGACGGCGTGCCGGTGTACGTCGATCGGATCGCCTTCGAGCAGGCCGACGCGATCGTGCCGGTGAACCGGGTCAAGCCGCATACGGACTTCACGGGCCCCGTCGAGAGTGGCTTGCTGAAGATGATCGCAATCGGGCTCAGCAAGCAGAAGGGTGCCGACACCTTCCACGCCCGGGGCTTCGATGCCTTCGCCGAGCTCATCCCCAAGGTCGCGGCCTTCACCCTCGCGCACGTCCCGATCCCGTTCGGGATCGCGCTCGTCGAGAACGGCTACGCCCGCCTCAATCGGATCGAGGCGATCCCTGCCGCCGGGATGGACGCCCGCGAACGCGTCCTCCGCGACGAGGCCGATGGCTATCTCGCGCGGCTGCCGCTCGCGCAGCTGGATGTGCTCGTCCTGGACCGTATCGGAAAGGACATCAGCGGCCTGGGGATGGATTCCAACGTCGTCGGCCGCTACTACACCGGCCCGACCGGGCGGGGGACGTCGATCCAGCGGATCTTCCTTCGTGATCTGACCGACGAGACCGAGGGAAACGCGGTCGGAATCGGGATGGCCGACGTCGTCCATGCCCGCGCGGTCGCCAGGATGGACGCGACGAAGACCTACATGAACTGCGTGACGGCGAAGACGCCTGAGGGCGCGCGGGTGGCACTGACCGCCGCGACCGATCGCCAGGGCCTCGATCTCGCGCTGGCCTGCTGCCTTCGCATCGAACCGGCTCGGGCGCGGATCGCGCGGATCCTGGACACGAAGCACCTCGAATGGTTCTTCGCCTCCGAGCCGCTGCTCCAGGAGCTGCGCGACCGGGGGGACTGCGAGCTCCGCGGGGAGCCAGCCGCGATGCGCTTCGACGAGGCCGGCGAATTCATCGACGCCCTGCCCGCCTGACCGAATGACTTCCTCGGGCGTGCGCGAGCGCTACGCGGCGCTCACCCCCGCCCGCCGGGGCGTCGTCATCTTCATCGTCGCGGGCCTCGTGTTCATTGCCGCTGATACGTTGACCAAGTTCCTCGTCAGTGACGCGCCCGTCGTCGACGTGGTGTTCGGCCGGCACCTTTCGGCGTTCGTTGCGGTGCTCCTGCTCGCCGGCCGGACGAACCCTCGGCGACTGCTTCGAGCCCGACGACCCGGGCTGCAGCTGCTCCGCGGCCTGGCCATGTTCGGTACCACGGTCCTCTTCTTCCTTTCCCTGTCCCTCCTGCCGATCGGGACGGTCAGCGCGCTCAGCAACGCCAACCCGCTGTTCGTGCTGCTCCTGGCAGGACCGCTGCTACGGGAGAAGGTGCCGCTCCTGGCCAAGGTCGGCGCGGTCGTCGGGTTCGCGGGTGTCCTCGCGATCACGGGCATCGACGTGGGGTCCCTGGACCTGCGGCTCTTCGCGCCGATCGTGTTCGCGATCGTCTACGCGCTCTTCTCGATCCTCTCGCGCAGCCTTCGCGGCGAGGACGCTGATGTCACCGTCTTCTGGTCCGCGGTCGTGTGCCTCGTCGCCGGCACGGCCGGGCTCGTGCTGTTCCCATCACCCGTGGCACCGCAGCCGGCCCAGTGGCTCGGCATCGGCCTGCTCGGCATCCTGGCGCTTGGTGGCCACTGGCTCCTCGTCGCAGCGTTCCGGATCACGCCGGCGAGCGACCTCGCGCCGCTCGGCTACCTCGGGGTGCTTTGGTCGTTCCTCGTCGGGGCCCTCGTCTTCGGAGATCCACTGGTCCCGAGCGCGGTGCTTGGTGCGGTGACGATCGTCGCGGGGGGCGTCGTTGCCCTGCGGGCCGTCGGCGGCGAGGACGAGGCGATGGCGGCCCCGGCGATCGACCGGGGCGATCCGGCGCATCGCCGTGATCGCGTGTCGATCGATGGTGGCCCGGCGATTCCGGATGGCATCGACCCGGGAGAGCCGCTCAACCTGAGGCGGCGCTGAGCCAGCTCTCGAAGCCGGTGCCGGTCAGCTTCGAGGCTCCCCGAGCCCAGCGCTCCTCCGCCCAGCCCCGGAAGTCGTAGTCGATCGTGGAGATGGCGGCCTGGATGGCGGCCCAGAGCGTCCACCCGACGTCGGACATGATCATCTGGAGGCGCATCCGGGCCAGCATCGGCGGCGTGGCCTCGCCGAAGTAGGCGGCGCAGAGCTCCTCCTGGCGAGCGGCATCGAAGCCGAGCTCCTGGGCGGTGTTGCCCAGCTCGAAGGTGGGGTCGTTGTTGCCGCTGTACTCGTAGTCGACGATCCAGAGCTTCGAGCCGTCGTCGAGGTAGTTCTCGGCGAGCAGGTCGTTGTGGCAGGGGACGGTCGGAAGCGGCTTGGCCGCCAGCGCCGCCTCGATCAAGGCGACCCTGGGGAGCGCGTCGCGGTAGCCGTCGGGCACGCGGATCGATCGATCGTCGACCACGCCGAGGTAGCGCTCCGCGAGCCGGAACATGTTGAAGTCGTCGCGGAAGCGCGGGCCGGCATGGAGCTGCCGGAGGGCCGCCGCGATTCGCGCGGGCGTGCCCGGCTCCCCAAACGCCGCATTCGACATGGTCCGGCCATCGATCCACTCGAGCGCAAATGCGCCGCTCTCGGGATCCCGTGCGACCACGCGCGGCCCGATGCCCGCCTCGGCGGCTGCTCGCGTGTTGTGCAGCTCGTTCGCGCGGTCCACGGCCAGCAGGTCGGTCGACTGTCCCGGCAGCCGCACGAAGAACGGCGTGCCATCGACATCGACCCGGAAATTCTCGTTCGTCAGGCCGGCAACGATCGGCTTGATCCGAATCCGGCCTCCAGGCCAGAGCCGGGCGACCAACGAATCGATTTGCGCTGCCCCACTTCCGGCTGTCACGCGGAAGCCGCCACGAGGAATGATCGGGCCCATCCGCCGAGCAGCCAGCCAGCGCCTGCGGCGAGGATGGCCACCGCCACAAGCGCCGGCGAATCGACCAGGAGGGTGACCGTGATGACATCGCCTGTGGAGCTGGCCCCTGTCATCGAGGACTGCCGGAGCGCGAGGTAGGCGAATGCGCCGGCGACCGCGCCGATCGATGCGCCGGCGAATCGCCAACGGGGATTGGCAGTTCCCGGCCGAAGCAACAGGATGGCGGCCACCAGCGCAAGTGCCCCGAGCGGCGCGCCCAGTCCGACCGCTGGCGTGATACCAGTCGCGTGAATGCATTGGACGGTGGTCACCCCGAGCGGGCCGAGGCAACTCCCCACCCCGCCCCCGAGGAAGACGACCGCGAGGCCGGCCAGCACGAGCAGCAGTGCAGCTACAGCGATCCGTCGCGACGTCGGCATGGAGGGGACTATCGCGTCCGGAATCGCGGCGCGCAAGCCGGTACGCTCAATCAAGGCGATTGCGGGACAACACGGAGGGATGGGTTGGTCGAGCACGCACCAGCGGTGATCATCGGCGGGGACGTCGATCGCCTATCACCTGACGGAGCTGGGTCGGTGCGCCGTGGTCCGGCTAGATCGCGCGGAGCTCACCTCGGGCTCGACGCTCCACTCGGCCGGTACGCGGCCGAACATTTCGACCGATTGCTCACCACCGCAGGCGGCCGTCCGTTCGAGCAGGCCCTGAGGGACGCCGCGGGCGCCTGGCGTCCGTGGCCGCGGGTGAATCCCCGTGCGGGGGCGGGACGCCCGTTCTCAGCGGGCTTCGTCTACGTCGGTCCACCATTGCCGGCGGTCACCCACGCGGTCGCGCAACCGCCAGGGGAGCGGCTTTGGCACCGAGTCGATGGTGCGCTTGAGACCTGAGGTTGCCTCCGCGACACGCTCGCGCTGACGCAGATCGAGCTGCGGATAGGACTCGGCCAGGGCGCGCACCTTCTCCAGGTTCATCGTGACCGTTCGCCACAGGCCCCAGTCCTTCGTGCACAGGCGCGCGATCCGGGCTGCGTCGATGACGTCGTCGTCGCTGTCCCCGAGATCGTGGTCGAGGAGGAGGAGGATCGTGTCGACGACGTCCTTCTCGTTGAGCTGCACGATCTGCAGCTTGGACAGGAGAAGCTCGGCGAGAGGGATGGTCGGCCTGTCCGAACCGAGCCGCCCGACGAGCGGGATCCTATGGCAAAACTCGAGCTGGTCAAAGAAGACGTCCAGGTGCATGCGCGCCGAGGGGCTGTCGAAGATGGCCCTGCGGCCTTCCGACAGGACCGAGACCTCGCGGTCTTCCCGGTAGCCGAGGGCGGTCATCGTTGCCGCGAGCCCGCGGGCGTCCCGGCGGTACGCCGCGAAGTCGATGTCGGCGTAGGTCCGGTCGAAGCTCGGGAGCAGGGCGCGCGACTCCGCGCAGTGAATCGCCACTCCGATGGAGCCGAGCACCCGGACGAGGGCGCCAGACGCCTCCGCGGCGTCGATGATGCGAGTCATCTCGCTTTCGAGATCGCCCCGGCTGACGACGTGCTGCTGGTCGCGTGCCACGGGAGGGACGGGACCTCCGATCGGTCAGGGTCGGGGATGGTCGGGATTGTAGGGCGGCTGCGCCGGCTCCGGCTCGGGAGCCGGCTGCGACGCCGGTCGTGACTCCGTGGTTTCCTGCTTGTACCTGGCGTAGTAGTCGCCGGAGGTGTCGGCTGCGGAGGATGTCTCGTCGAAGCGGTCGGGATCGAACTGGGCAAGGTACGGATGCGCAATACCTGTCGCAATCCGGGCCGCGAGTAGCTCCGCGAGGTAGGGTGCCAGGAGCATGCCGCGTCCGCTCCAGCCATTGGCCTGCCACCAGCCCTCGATCTGCCGGGTGGGCCCCACAAGCGGGAGATGATCGGGTGACACGTCGTACATGCCGGCCCACTGGCGGATCACCGTCACCCCGGCGAGAGCCGGAGCCTTGCGCGTCATGACAGCAGCCGTGCGGCGCAGGAACTCGAAGCTCGACTGCTGATCCACGCCAGCCAGCTCGGCGGGGTCGACGACCCCCATCACGATCTCGCCGCGGAGCGTCTGGTTGAACCAGCCCTCTACGGGCTGGTAGAACGTGATGGCCGCGTCCACGGAACGACGCAGTGGGGCGGTTACGAGCACCTCCCGCCGGAAGGGCCGATTGGGAGTCCGCACCCCGGCCAGCTGGTTCAGCTCGCTCGACCAGCCATCCGTGGCGTTCACGACGAGTCGTGTGGAAATCGCCCCGGCGGTCGTCTGGACGCCAGTGACGCCGTCATCACCTCGCTCGATGCCTGTCACGGTCGCACCGGCAACCAGCCGGACGCCACTGGCCGCAAGGTGCTCCAGGTGAGCCCAGACGACCGCATCGTGATGCACGATCGCGTCGTCGTGGAGAACCGCGCCGGCCACCGGCTCGCCGCCGCGCAGCACCGGCAGGCGGCGAAGCGTGTCCTCCGGAGACAGGACGCGACTGTGGACGCCCAGTGCGTGATGCATCTCGACGATCGGCCGCATGCGCTCGACCTCGGCCTGCTGGTACAGCACCCATGCATACCCCAGGCGGTAGAACAGGACGTTGAAGCGCAGGTCGTCCGCCATCCGGTCGTACTTCGCCTGGCACGCAATGGCCACCCGGGTAAGCTCGTCAGTGAGCTGCATCGCCCGGATCCGGGCAACGTTTCGACCGGTCGCACCGGAGCCCGGGTAGCGCCTTTCGATGATCGCCACGTCGCGTATGCCACGGCCCGCGAGCTCCCGGGCGAGAGCCAGGCCGGTGATGCCCGCGCCGACGATGACCACGTCCGCCTTCGAGGGCGCAGGCCCGGGCTGAAGGAGGTCCCTGACGCGGGCCACCATGGAGGGGTCAGGCCTCGTCGGCGACGGCGAGCGGGTGGGCACCCGCCAGATCACCGAGGCGCACGGGTCGTACCGGTGGCCGCCCCGTGGGCGGGAGCCAGGCGCCGGCATCAGGCTGCGCTCCAGGTCCACCGTCGGGTGCGGCGCTCGCGGCGGTGCATGCGAGGGCCGCCAGGCAGTACTTGCCCTGGCACGGGCCCGTCAGGGCTCCGGTCCGCCGCTTCAGGAGCTCGGGGTCCCCGTAGCCCGCATGGACCTCCGTGACCACCTCGCGCACGCGGACGTCCTCGCAGAAGCACACGATCGCGCCGGGCGGCGGCGATTGACCGTGGGGAGTGCCCGGCACGGAGCAACCGGTCCCGTCCCGATGCCGGCGGTCGGGAGTGCCCGCAAAGCGTGTGCGTCGCATCGGCGCGCATCCGTCCCATGCCGGCGCATCGCCGCCCTGGGAGGCCGCCGCGTAGGCCGCGGCCTCCGTGCCAGCTGCCATCGCGTCTTGCTGCCGGCCCGCCGGCCCGACTGCGCCGCCCACCGCGAACACGCCCGGGACCGACGTCCGGCCGGCCCCGTCGACAAGCGCGCTGGGGCCGGCAGCGTCACCCGCGGTCGCGGCGCCCGCCTGGAGCAGGAGCTCCACGCTCGGCGCGCGATCCGAGAAGACGACGATGTCGGCCGGTTCGACTCGCGTGCCGGCGCCGTCGCGAAGGCGGACACCGGACACACGTCGGCGCCCATTCACGGCGAGGAGCGATGCCGTGGCGTACGGCCCGGCGACGCTCGCGCCCGCTCGGGCGAGCAGCGCACCAACACCTGCGAGCGACTCCGCTTCACCGACGAGAATGGCTCTTCGTCCCGGCAGGATTGCGTGACGCTCAATGAGCCTGGCGACGAGCCGTGCCGAGAGAACGCCCGGCCGATCCGCGCCACCCACAAGCGGCACGCGCTCGTACGTCCCGGTGGCAACGACGACCGCCCCGGCTTCGACCTCGAAAGTGCCGTGGCGATCGACGACGCCGACGACGCCCCCGTACCAGCCAAGTGTTGTGGTTCCGGGCCTGATGTCCATGCCGTCGTGGTCGCCGGCTCCCGGGCTCGCGGCGCCGTACGCAGGAGGGTTCCAGAAGGGCGGCACATCCGCCTCGAGCACCATCACCTTCGCACCCGCGCGCCGAGCCCCCGCCGCCGCTGCCAGCCCGCTCGTCCCCGCGCCTATCACTACCACGTCCACCCGCTCGCGCCGGAGCTCGCCCCCCGGTTTCCACGCCGTCCGCGATGCGAGCAGATGGCCGCGTCCTCCGAACCACCGCAGGACGTCCAGGTACGCCTTTCTCAGAAAGCGAGGACGCAAGAACCGGTGGTGGTAGAAGGTCGGGGGGGCCAGCCTGGAGCCCCAGTCGAGCAGCCCGAGGATGTCGCGCCCGACGCTTGGCAGGGCATGCTCGCTGCGCACGGCCAGCCCGTCGCGGGCCAGGAGCCGGCACGTGCGGACGCTCGGTACCCCGTCGACTTCACACTCGCACCAGCCGCATTGGCCGGTGGAGCACATCAGCCCCCGGGGACGATGGAACCGGAAGCTGCGCGACAGGATGCCGCGGCCCGCCACCAGGAGGCTCGCGGCCACGGGTTCGCCCTCGACCGCCCGGATCCGTGCCCCATCGAACTCGATCTCCACCTCGCGCTGCGGTGCGCGTTGGCCGATGCGGGAGGCGGTCACCTCAGCGAATGTGGAAGGTCGGGGAGCTGTCGATGCAGACGCGCTTCGATTCGAGGAACGCGTCAAGGCCTTCCATCCCGAGCTCGCGGCCGATGCCGCTCTGCTTCACGCCGCCGAATGGGGTCTCGGCAAGCCGAACGTAGTGCGTGTTGACCCAGACGTCACCGACGCGCAGCCGCCGCGCAACCCGGATGGCACGATCAATGTCCCGCGTCCAGACCGCGCTGCCGAGCCCGAGCTCGCTGTCGTTGGCGACCTGGAGCGCCTCCTCCTCGGTATCGAACGGGATCACGGACAGCACCGGCCCGAAGATCTCCTCGCGGGCGATGGACATGTCGGGCGCGACGTCGTCGAAGATCGTCGGCTCCATGTAGTGACCGGCCGCCCACTCGCCGTCGACGCGGTGCCCGCCCAGGACCAGGCGCGCGCCTGCCCCCACGCCGCGCTCGACGTGGCCCAGGACTCGGTCCAGCTGGCGCTGCGAGACCATCGGCCCGAGCTGCGTATCGTCGTCAAGCGGAGAGCCCACCTTGAGCGCCTTCGCACGCTCGATCAGGCCGGACAGGAACTGGTCGCGGAGTGATCGCTCGATGAGCAGTCGCGAACCAGCGGTGCAGGACTGCCCGGTGTACAGGAAGATCCCGACGGCGACGGCGTCCATAGCCTTGTCGAGGTTCGCGTCGGGGAACACGATGACGGGCGCCTTGCCGCCGCCTTCGAGAGACATCCGCTTGAAGCTGCGCGACCCAAGCTCCATCAGCCGCCGGGCGACTTCGCTGCTGCCCGTGAAGCTCAGCTTGTCCACCCGCGGGTCGCGAGCCAGGCCCTCGCCAAGGATCTCACCGGAGCCGACCACTCCATTGGCCACCCCCTTGGGGAGCCCGGGGATGCGCTCCAGCAGCTCGAAGATCGCCATGGAGGAGGCGGGTGCGTCGCTGGCCGGCTTGAGGACGAACGTGCAGCCGCTTGCGATGGCTGCGCCGATCTTGCGGAGCGGAAGGTCAACCGGGTCGTTCCACGGCGTGATGAGTCCGCAGACGCCGACCGGCTCCTTGAGCACCAGGTTGAGCAGGTGGCGAGGGGCGGTCGCCGTCACTTCGCCCGTGATGTGCCGTGCGGCCCCCGCATAGAACAGGATGCGATCGATGGCCGGGTCGATTTCGCGCTCGCGGACGTATCGGATGGGCTTGCCCATCTCGCGGGCCACAAGGCGCGAGAGCGGCTCGCGCTCGGCGACGAGCAGGCGGGCGAGCTCGTGCAGGATCGCGGCACGCTCGCGGCCGCTGGAGGTCGGCCAGGTCCCCTCGTCGAAGGTCTGCCGCGCGGCGGCGATGGCCCGGTCGAGGTCCTCGGGGCCGGAGCTCGGCGCCACCGCCACGAGTTCGCCGGTTGCCGGGTCGCGGCTCTCCAGGGTCTCCCCGGAC
Organism: Candidatus Limnocylindria bacterium; assembly: GCA_035525825.1. Taxonomy (GTDB): domain Bacteria; phylum Chloroflexota; class Limnocylindria; order Limnocylindrales; family CSP1-4; genus UBA5189. Next base: position 21,327 of record DATLDP010000130.1, on the reverse strand, counting down.
GTGGCGGCCATCCACTCGCCGGCTATGAAGTTGCGAACCGTTCGAACTTCCGTTGCGACCGTCATGCGGCTTCTTCTCCAATGGCAGACAGGAGGCGGTCAACGGCGGCGTCCAGCTCGTCCTCCGCGATGGTCAGTGGGGGCGCGAGCTTCAGCACGGCGTCGGATGGTCCACCAGTTGCGACTACGACGCCCTCGGCCAACGCCCGTTGCCTGATGGCGCGCGCCCGGGCGGGGTCGGGCGTCCGGGTCACCCTGTCGGCGACGATCTCTATGGCCGCGAACAATCCGATCCCCCGCACCTCCCCGACGTGCCCGAGCTCGGACGTCCCGGCAACGATGCGAGGGAGCAGCGCCTGCCCCAGTGCCGCGCTCCGCTCCCAAAGCCTGTCACGGACGAAGATCCGGATCGTCGCGGAGCCAGCGGCAAGGTTGACGGCATTGCCGAGAAACGTCGAGGTATGCGTGCCGGCCGGCCAGTGCGACATGAAGGCGGCTCGCCCCACCACCGCCGAGACCGCCATGCCGCCACCGATGCCCTTCCCGACCGTCATCAGGTCCGGGACGACTCCCCAGTGCTCTCCCGACCACACCCGGCCGGTACGTCCGAAGCCCGCCTGGATCTCATCGAAGATCAGGACGACCTCGTTCTGATCGCACAGCTCCCGCAGCCGCTCCAGGAAGCCTGGCGGCGGGACGACCACGCCGGCATTCCCCTGGATCGGCTCCACGATCACCGCGGCGGGCCGGCCAACTCCGCTCGCTGGGTCTTCGATCGCATGGCGCACCAGGGCGATGCTGTCGGCCGCGACATCATCCGTGCGCGAGAGCGGCCAGCGGTACGGGAACGGGTAGGGGAGGAAGTGGGCATCCGCGTCCCGGCCGACCCGCTCACGCATGGCGACGCGACCATTGAGGCCGACCACGGCGCCGGAGCGGCCCAGGTAACCACCCGAGAAGGCCAGCAGCCCTCGCCGGCCGGTGAGGGACCGTGCGAGGCGGACGGCTATGTCATTTGCGTCCGACCCACTCATGCCCAGGAGGACACGGTCCAGCCCGGGAGGGGCAATGCCCAGCAGGGCCTCCTGGAAATCCACCCGCGGCGCGCTGCCGCTGGACGAGGCGACGTGGCTCGCGCGTGCGAGCTGATCGGTGATGGCCGCTGCGACCTCCGGGTGGCCATGGCCCACCGTGGCAGCGGCGAAGCTCCCCGCGAGGTCGATGAAGGCGTTGCCGTCCGGGTCCACCAGCGTTGCCCCGTGCGCTCGCTCCACCATCAGCGGCTGGTTGGGCGGACCGGTGCGAGGTCCGGATCCCTCGACCGCATGGAGGCGCGCGATGAGCGCGCGAGCTCGCGGGCCGGGATAGGGCACGACCATTCGGGGACCGCGCGGCTCGTCCGTGGCGGCGGCGCCCGGCGTCGTCACCGCATCTGGCGCATCGAGGGCCACGCCTCCGTCCGAAGGGCTCACGCCGACAGTTCCGGGCCGTGCAGGCCACCGGCGATCACTGGTCGGCCGTCCAGCTCCAGGGTCGGCTCCATGACCAGCCCATCGAGGTGCACCGCGCATTCCACCAGGCCACCGTATTCGTTCGCCGAATCGCCGAGCGCCACGTGCACGGTGCCGAGCGCTTTCTTCGCCTCCGTGATCGCGTCTCCGATGCGCGCCTCCGGGTTCAGCCCGATGCCGATCTCGCCGATGTTGTCCGCGTCGCGGACCGACGCAACGACCTCGCGCAGCCGTGCTGCCTGGGCCCCGCCCTCGATTGCCACGGCCCGCCCTGCCGTTACGGCGATGCGTATCGGTTCCACCAGGCTGCCAAGGTCCGAGGCAACTCGCTCCCAGACCACCACTCCATTCGAGGTCCCCTCGATCGGCGGCAGGGATACCTCCCCGCCAGGCAGCGCGGACACCTCTCCGCTATGCCGGCAGATGCCCGTCAGCCAGGCCTTGGGCTCACGGCCTCCGATCGTCGCCGTGAGGTCGGTGCCGGCCGGCGATGTCAGGCGGACGACCGTCGTCTCGCGCAGCAGGGCGGCCAGTCGCCCCGCACGGCGACGGATCTCGAAGAAGTCGGCCGTCATCGCGCCGTTGCGCCAGGCGTCTGCGCGATGCGGAGCGTTGAAGTCGCCGCGTGCACCTGCGCGCTGGGCCGCCGCCTTCGCGGCCGTGTGATACAGCGAGGTGCTGGCCGCGCAGACCACTACGTCCGCCGTGCGCATCGCCGCGGCGGCATGATCGGGTGGCTCGCTGCCGCTCATCGCCCGTGCGGCAATCGTCACGATCACCGGCTCGCCTCCCGCCTCGCGCGCGGCACGAAAGAGCTCCCGGGGGATCTCGGTGTCCGTGCGGTCGTCGACGACGATGGCGAAGCGCTCGCCCGGACCAACCCCCAGGTAGTCCACCACCACGCGATGCGCGATGTCCGCCACGCTGAATCCGGCATGCGGGTTCGTAGCCGGATCCGCCGGGAGGGTCATCGCCCCGAGCGGCCCGCGTCCGTCCGCGCGCGCGCGGGATTGCCATTACCCACGCGACTTCCTGCGGCATCCTCGGCGTCCACGAGGCGCCAGCGACGGCGGACCTCCGCCGCCTCAGCGGCGTCGTGCTGCTCGTGGCGCTGGTAGTAGCCGGCCCGGCTGAGGTTGTACTTCCCGGCGCGATGGAGGTCGGCCAGCGTCTCGGCGGTCTTGAGCGCCAGGAGGTTGGGGTTCAGGATCGGCAGCTCTCGATGCCGACCGGTCGCCATGATCTCGCGCTCCAGGCAGCCGCCGATGATGGTGCAGCCAAGGATGACGACCTCTGAATGGTCCTCGTCCAGCGCACGGATGCACGCAGCAGCCGCGTCGTCCGCCACGGCGGACGTGTCCTGGATCATATCGGTGACGAACCAGTCGATGCAGCGCACGGACCGGCAGTTCGTCGTCCCATGGAGCCGGACGAGGTCTTCCAGGTAGGGCCTGGCCTTCTCGTGGTCGGTGATGATCGTGAAGCGGTGGCCGACGTACGAAGCGTGGTTCATGGCGGCCTCGAGGGGACCGACGACCGGGATGTCGACGAGCTCGCGCGCCACCCGGACCCCGGGGTCGTAGCAGCAGCCCACCACGACGGCGTCGTACCCCTGCGCCTCGAGGCCCGGCATGACCTCGAAGATCGCCAGTTCCATGAGGTGCTTCGGGTAGTAGTAGTCGATATTGGCCGGGACGCCCTCCAGATGGACGATGTCGAGCTGGGTACCCGCGGCGGCGTAGGGCGCCAGCGTGTCCCGGATGATGTCGTCGAACACTGGCGTTCCGAACGGGTTTATGAACGCGATCCGGCGGTCCATCGGCCTTACCAGACGCTCTGTTCGATGGCGCTGCGGAGGCTGCTGCGGTCTGGACGGAATGGCGCCAGATCCAGGCTGAGCGGCTCGCCGCAGAGCAGCTCGGCCACGAGTCGGCCGGTGGTGGGCCCGGCGCCATTGCCGAACACGTGTCCGGCCGCGATGACCACGTTGTCCACGCCTGGCGCCCAGCCGATGAGCGGCAGGTTGTCCGCCGTGAACGGCAGCACGCCGGCCCAGGCGCTGGCGAACCTCGCGCCCCGGAGCTCCGGCAGCGAGGCCTGGAGCCCCTCGGCCACAAGGGCGACACCGGCGAGGTCCGGATTCCAGTCGAAGCCGGGATAGTCCATGGCGCAGCCCAGGAGGTAGGACCCGTCAGCGCTCTGGCAGGCAGCCTCCAGCAGCGCCAGGCCGTGGCGCTCCTCGACCTCGGAAGCAAAGGCCTCCTCCGTGAACGACGGAAGCTCCTTGAAGATGGAGTACTGCTTGATGGCGGCTGGGCCGTAGAGAAGGTGCTCCAGCCGCGGCGGCATGGGCTCTGTACGGATGATCTGCAGGCGCATGGAGTGGATGGGCAGTTCCAGCCCGAGCTGGCGCCCGATGAACGGGGTCCAGGCGCCGGCGGCGACCACGATCGACCCCGGCGTGTACACGCCGACATCTGTGATGACGCGCTCCACCCTGCCGTGGCCACGGTCGAAGGAGCGGACCGCCTTGCCCTCGATGATCGTCGCGCCCGCGCGCTGCGCGGCTCGCGCGAATGCCTGGACGTAGCGCCGAGAGTCGATCTGCGCGTCCAGGGGGCAGAAGCTAGCCCCGAGGACCGAATCCGGAAGGATCGGCGCCAGGGCGCGCGCGTCGTCACCCGAGAGGAGCTGCATGGGCACGCCCTCGGCCATCCGTTGCTCCACGAACTCGCGAATGACGGCGGCCTGCTCCGGGCGGTTGTAGAAGATCAGCCCCCCTTGCGTGCGCAGCCCGAAGTCTGCTTCCAGCTCTTCCGGCAGGCCAGCGAGACGTTGGCGCGTGGCCATGACGAGGTCCAGCTCGGGGCCTACCCGGCGGGTATGGAGCCAGACGTACCCGAGGTTGCGGCCAGTCGCTCCGGAGGCCAGCTCATTGGCCTCCAGCAGCGTGACGGACTGGCCCCGCAGCGCAAGCTCGTAGGCCGTGGCAGCCCCAACGATCCCGCCGCCGATGACGAGGACGTCCGTGGACTGCGACACGCACAACACCTCCGCTGGACCGTGGGGACTCGCTGGACGCTATCAGCACGGCGCTCCCCGGCGTACGGTTGCTGACGCCGAAAGATGGTCCCATGCGTTGTGGCCGGCAACCAACCGGACTCCCGTCCGGTCGTTATGATCCGGGCATCGCGCTGCTGGGAGGCGGCGCCGTTCGAGGGACGTTCATGCACGCGGTGGCGGCTCCGCCGGCCGGTCCCCAGGCCGATCTCGTCGCGGCCCTGGAGGCCGCCCTTGCCGAGGCATTCGCCGGCGGCGGCGTCGCGGTCGCATTCGTCGGCGTGCTCGCCCCGGGCGAGCCCACCAGGACGCGGGAGCAGGGCACGCTCGAGCCGCGGGTCCGCGAAACGCTCCTCGAGGTCGTCTCTCGCGTCCCGGACGGGCGCCTGCCCGGCCTCGACCACGGCTGGCTGGGCTATCGGGGGACGGTCGGGGACGGTCGTACCGCGTTCGCGATCGTCCAAGGGAAGGGCGAGGCTGCCGCGGGCCGGTCCGAGCGAGCGGTCCTGGTGCTCATCCGCGCCGCACTCCTCGCCGGCGACAGGCGCCGGAGCGATCGCCTCCAGCAGCTCCTTTCGACGGCCCGCCGTGTCGCGGAGTCCGTGGAAGTGGAGCCGCTGCTGTCGGATATCGTCCAGGACGCCGCGCGTCTCGTCGGAGCCGATAGCGGGGACGTGCTGCTATGGGACCGCGACCGCGAGGTCCTGCGCGTCGTTGCGGTCTGGAATTTCCCCCCGGAAATGATCGGGTTCGAGCTCGCCTTCGGCGAGGGATTGTCGTCCCAGGCAATACTCGCCCAACGAACGGTGAGCGTGGAGGACTACGGCTCCTACCCGCATCGCGCCAAGGCACTCGACAACTACGACTTCGGTGCCGTCCTCTGCTCGCCCCTGATGGTGCGGGGCGAGGCGGTTGGCGCGCTCAATGTTCATGCCCGGAGCAGGTCGCACCGCTTCGGAGCCGACGATGCCGACCTCATGGCGGCCTTTGCGGGTCATGCCGCCATCGCGATCGACAATGCCACCCGGTATGCGAACGAGGTTCGGCTTGGCCGGATCGCGGCAGATACCAACCGCGAGCTCACGCGCTCGTTGACCGTACAGCGCAGGCTCGTGGAACAGGTCCTCACGGACGGCGGTCCGCGGGGGATCGCGGCCGTGCTCGCGGAACACCTCGATCGGCGGGTGGTCATCCAGGACCACCTTCACCGCCTGATCGCCGGCGCTGCTCCAGGCGGCGGCGAGGAGTGGCGGGGCCTGCTGGAGCCCGCGCGCGGCATCCCGGATCCGTTCTCCGTCGCCGTCCGCGTCGGTCGGGACGTCGTCGGCCATCTCCTCCTCTCATCGGACGATGCACTGGGTCCGATCGATCGGGCGCTCGTCGACATCGCGACGACGGGCGCCGCGCTGGAGTTCGCGAAGCTGCGCGCCGCATCGGAGGTCGAGGAGCGGCTGCGGGGCGAGGCCATCGGTGATCTCCTGAGCGGCACCTACCCGTCCGAGGATGCGATCGCCACTCGCGTGGCCAGGCTGGGCCACGACCTGTCGCAGCCCCGGGACCTGCTCGTCCTCGGAGCGGCGCAGCCCGAAAGCGTCCAAGACCGGGACGGACGCGAGGTGTCACCGCACGATCGCCTGCGCCGTCATCTCGACCTCGTGCGCGAACGCCTGGCGGTCCTGGCGCCGAGAAGCGTCTCGGTCATCCATGGGGGCACGGTCGTCGTCCTCGCCGCCCACCCGCGCGCGGGTGCCCCTTCGGCGCCCAAGGAGCTGGCAGGCGCGCTCGCCTCGGCAGTGCAGGCAGTGGACGGAGGGCCGGCCGCGACAGTGGCGATCGGCGATACCTGCCGGCGACCGACCGACTACGCGCCGGCCTTCGAGCTGGCACGCGAGGCAATCGCCCTCGTCAGCCGTCTCGGGCGAGCCGGCCGGGTCATCGCCGTCGCCGATCTCGGGCCTTACGCCCTGCTGCTGCGCGCGTCATCGCGCGAGGATCTAGAGGCGTTCTCCCGGCGAGCGCTCGCGCCGCTCATCGACTACGACGCACGGCACAGCGGCGAGCTCCTCGCGACGCTCCGCGCGTACATCGACGAGGATCGCGTCCAGCGGCGCGCTGCGACCCGCCTGGGGGTGCACGTGAACACCATCGTCTATCGACTTCGCCGGATCGACGAGCTCATGTCCACGTCCCTGGCCAGCCCGGAAGCCGTCTTTGACCTGACGCTGGCCCTCAGGATCCTCGACGTCCTGGGAGAGCCAGGGCAAAGCTCACCCAGCGGTGAACGCCGCGTCGCGCAGGCCCTGCCGGGCTGAGATGCGCAGGAGCACCCCCAGAAGCACGCCATCCTGATACTGGCTTCCCGGGTTGATACCGGTCGTTTGGTCGAGGCGGTAGCGGCCGCGCCCCTCGTGGATGTGCCCGTGCAGGGCCACCGTGGGCTGCCGCTCGGAGATCAGCTGGCGAACCGCCGTGCTGCCCACGGGCACCATGATCGGCTCCCCTCCGCCGTCGTACTGGACCCGCAGCTCCCCGTCCAACTTTGGCGCGGCATCGATCGAGGTCGCGTGTGGTGGCATGTGCAGGTTCCAGATGGTGACGCCCTCGGCCGGCAGATCGTCCACGACCGCGCGCACGGCCGCGCCCAGGTCCTCCTCGCTCATCTCGCGTGGCGTGTTCCATGGCGTCGGCGTGGACTCCCCTCGTGAGGCCATCGTCACACCCGGCCAGAGCTCGGTGACCTCGCCGTTGACGTTGCGGAGGGTGCGCGAGCCCGCGAGGACCTCATCGATCTCCAGGGGATCGTCGTTGCCGGGCATCACGAACGCCCGGATGCTGCCGTCGGCGAGCCGCTCGTCCGCGAGCGCGATCCACTCCTCCAGCGCTTCGCGCTTCAGACGCAGGAAGACCTCGCGCTCCATGTCGAGCGAGCCCTGGATCGCCGCCACCTCATCCGGCGTGGAGATGAAGCCGTAGGCGCCGGCCTTTCGAGCGGTACGGATCAGCTCGTCGACTTCCGCCCGCGTCTCGAGCCGGACAGGCCGCTCGCGCCAGGTGGACACCCAGCCTGATCCGTTGCCACCCTTCGGGTAGATGGGCAGGAGGACCTTGCCCGTGAGGTCGCCGCCGATGATGAGCACATCCGCGCCATAGAAGCGGCCCGCGTTGAGCCACTTCCGGAAGCACGTGTCGGAGCCGTGCACGTCGGCGACATAGAAGATCGTGAGGTCGTCCGGCATGGCAGAACCATCATGAAACAGCGAGGGCGCCCGCGCGGAGGCGGCGGGCGCCCTCGGAGCTCACTCGGGTGGCAGCTCCCGGTAGGCCGCATCGATTGGAACGCCCTTCGACTTGCGGTACGCCCGCGCGATGAAGAACAGCACCAAGGGGATTGCGAACTGTGCAGCGGTGGTGAGGAGCTGGTTCGAGCCGTTCAGGAACAGGAGGTCCGTGGAGAGCATGTAGTACAGGCCGATGGAGAAATAGAGGACGCCGATGGCGCCACAGATCGCCATGACCGGAATGCCCGCGATCTTCCAATTGACTGGGCTCGCCTCCAGGAGGGCCCGGGTGCGGCCGAGGAACGGGAAGACGAGACCACACAGGGCCACGAGCCAGAACACGAAGTAGTAGGCAAGGGCCGGCGTGAGGAACGTGAACACGCCGAGGTGGTACAGGACCACGAAGACCTGGGCGATGACCGCGACCACGAGGACCGCGATCCACGGCGAGTTGTACTTCGGGTGCACCTCGGCGAGCTTGGCGGGTGTGATCCGGTCGAACGACCAGGCGAACATGGCCCGCGTCGCGATGATCATCGCGGACGGGATCCACAGGTAGCTCCACAGGACCAGGCCCGCGGCCACCAACAGGAACACGAAGATGTTGTCGATGAGGATGCCGGCGTACAGCATGAATACGGGGTATGCCTCTACGCCCTCGACGTTGTAGCTGAGCCACGCGGCCGCCTGGTTGAACTCCAGCGGCACGGCCCGGGTAAAGGCGAAGAGCAACGCCAGCGCGATCCCGGCATAGAAGAGGCTCCCGCCCACGGTGGCCATGATCTGGGTCCGGGTCGGGGTTCGAACCTCACCGCCGATGTACGTGGACGCCCACGCGATCAGCCAGATGATGGCGATGATGCCGAGGGTGTCGCCGATCGAGAACCCGGTCGGCATGCCTGACGATGCAGCGAGGTCCAGGGTCGCCTGGTAGCCAACCACGCCCGCGGACGCCGCGTAGCGATCCCAACCGGCCTGGAAGGTCGCCGTCGAGGAGAGGAGGAATACGACCAGCAGCAAGATCCCGGTCACGCCGCCGACTACCCAGTTGAAGTCCTGGAACCGGAGGTAGGCCCTGAGTCCGAGGATGTTCAGTGCTGCCATCAGCCAGATGAAGATCGAGCCGATGATGAGCCAGTTCTCGGGGGTGGACGCCCATGCGCCGATCGCTGCGATCGTCTCGTTGGCCGAGACGGCGCCGTACGACGAGAAGAGCGGGCCGAGGACGAACTGGCCAATCCAGTACCCGCCGATCCCGACGAAGAAGGCCTGGCTCGCGGCCGCGGCGAAGCTGGCCATGAAGCCGATCGCCGGGTGGAACGTGCGCGACAGGAAGACGTACTCGCTTCCAGTCCGCGGCATGATCGAGGCGAACATCCCGTAGAGGAGGTTGAACGGGATCGCGAGCGCGGCCGCGATCAGGATCGCGACAAAGAGGTTGCTCTGCGGGAAGACCGCCGGGTGGCTCCAGTACGTGAACATGATGTAGCCCACGCCGACGTTGGCGACGTTGAGCAGCAGCATCCGCCAGGGGGAGCCGACACGAACCAGTCCTGACGACTGCCGGCTGAACAGCTGCGTCGGGGCACGTCCTGCCCCTGCCTCCGCGACTGTCTCACTCATCCTGGTACTCCCTCCTCACCCCGGGACCGGCTCGGGCTACCGACACGCGTCCCATAGCCCTCGCGGGCGCGGTCGTGATCCGACGCTACAAGGCCCCGCTGGGGCCAACAATGGCGACAGGGACCAAGAGGAGTGCCCTCTGGTTGTCGTCAGCCGACGACTGGCCGGGACCCGTGGTATCTGCCGCGCGGGCGAACGTCACTGGGCAGTCAGGCCGGCGTCCACCATCACCACCGACCCTGTCATGAGGCGGGCATCGTCCGAGAGCAGGAAGGCGACGACGTCGGCAACCTCCTCCGGCTGGCCCTGCCGGCCCATGGGAACGAGCATGTCGATGAACGGATCGAGCGCTTCCCGTCCGCCACTGCGCTCGATTGCCGGGTCGTTGAACGGCGTGTCGATCCAGCCGGGACAGACCACGTTCACGCGAACCCCCTGGCGCGCGTAGTCGAGGGCCATCTGCCGGCCCAGCATCACGACTCCGCCCTTGCTCGCGCAATACGCGGCGATTGATCTCTCGGCGACCACGCCGGCCGTCGACGACATGAGAACGATTGCGCCGCCGCCCGAACGAAGCATCGCGGGAATCGCATGCCGCGCTGCTAGGAACGAGCCCGTCAGGTTCACTGCGAGTGTCCGATCCCAGTCGGCGAGCGACGTCTCCGTGACGCTGCCCGTCGCGAGCACGCCCGAGCACGTGAACAGGGCGTCGAGCCTTCCGAATCGCCGCTCCGTCGCAGCGATCATGTCGCGGACGCTCGTGTCGTCCGTGACATCCACCTCGATGCCGAGGCTCGGAGCCCCTGCGTCGCCCAGCTCGGCTGCGACGCCCTGCGCACGACGCGCGTCCCGATCCGCGATGGCAACCGCGGCGCCGTCGGCGGCGAGACGCCGTGCCGCAGCCGCGCCGATGGCACCAGCCCCACCAGTGATCAGAACCACGCGTCCATCGAACCGGCCCATCGGCACCCTCCGTCCTCGACGATCCCTCGCGGATGGTATTCGAGCCGCTACGCTCGGCGGGTCGGATCTGGCACGGCGCGGAGGGTTCAGAGGGCTTGGTCGAGCACGCGCGGGCGGTGATCATCGGCGGCGGCGTGGGCGGTACGTCGATCGCGTATCACCTGGCCCAGCTCGGCTGGAACGACATCGTCCTCGTCGATCGAGCGGAGCTGACGAGCGGCTCCACGTTCCACAGCGCCGGCCTGGTCGGCCAGCTGCGATCGAGCACGACCCTCACCCGGATGATGATGTACGGCGCCGACCTGTACCGGCGCCTGACCGCCGAGACCGGCGTGGACGTCTCGTGGCACGAGGTTGGCTCGCTGCGGCTGGCCTCGACGAAGGAGCGCTTCGAGGAGCTCCAGCGCCAGGCCGGCTGGGCCAAGACATTCGGGCTGCCGCTGGAGCTGATCTCGCCCGAGGAGGCCCAGGCGAAGTTCCCGCTGATGACGCTCGATGGCGTCCTCGGCGCCGTCTGGCTCCCGACCGACGGCTGGCTGGACCCGTCGGGCCTCGCCCAGGCGCTCGCGGCCGGCGCGCGTGCGAACGGCGCGCAGATCCGCCAGCACACCCGCGTTGTCGCCATCGATGTCGAGAAGGGCCGCGTGACCGGCGTCCAGGTCGAGACGAAGGGCGGCGACCGCCAGACGATCGAGGCGGACGTCGTCGTCAACGCGGGCGGAATGTTCGCGCCGGAGATCGGGCGGATGGCCGGCGTCACCGTGCCGATCATCCCGATGGCCCACCAGTACCTCTTCACCAACGCGATCAATGGCGCCGTCCCGAGCCTGCCCACGATGCGCGACCCGGACCGCCTCTGCTACTTCCGCGAGGAAGTCGGCGGGTTGTGCATGGGCGGTTACGAGCGCGACCCGATGCCGTGGTCGCTCGACGGCGTGCCGCCGGACTTCAACCACCGCCTCCTGGAGCCGGATTGGCCCCGCTTCGAATCGATCATGCAGGGCGCCATCTCACGCGTTCCGGCGATCGAGGATGCCGGCGTCACCCGGATGATCAACGGCCCCGAGGCCTTCACCCCGGACAACGAGTTCATCCTCGGCGAGAGCGAGGTCCGGGGCTTCTTCGTGGCCGCGGGGTTCTGCGCCCACGGGATCGCCGGCACGGGCGGCATCGGCCAGCAGATGGCCCACTGGATCGTCGAGGGCGAGCCCGAGCTCGACCTCTGGAAGATGGACATTCGGCGCTTCGGCGGCCAGTACCGCAGCCAGGCGTTGACGCTTGCCCGCAGCTACGAGAACTACGCGACCTACTACGACATCCATTACCCCAACGAGGAGCGCCTTGCCGGACGTCCCCTGCGGCTCTCGCCCGCGTACGAGGACGTCGCGGCGCTGGGCGCCGTGTTCGGCGAGAAGTCCATGTGGGAGCGCCCGAACTGGTTCACCCCCAACGAGGACGGCGCGGGCGTGGCGGCGCGCGCCGATCTGGAGGCGCTCCGGCCGCGCGGCTGGGCCGGCCAGCACTGGTCACCGGCGATCGGCGCGGAGGCGCTCGCCACCCGCCAGGCCGCCGCGATCTTCGACGAATCGAGCTTCGCCAAGATCGAGATCGAAGGACCGGGCGCCCTGGGGTTCCTCCAGGGCCTCTGTGCCAACGACGTCGACAGGCCCGTGGGCTCCATCACCTACACGCAGATGCTCAATCGCCGCGGTGGCATCGAATGCGACTTCACCGTCACGCGGCTCGCCATGGAGCGGTTCCTCATCGTCACCGGCACCGCATTCGGCAATCACGACCTTGGCTGGGTTCGAGCTCAGCTCCCGCCCGATGGATCGCCCTGGGTGCAGCTCCGGGACGTGACCTCGGCGCGAGCGTGCCTCGGGCTCTGGGGGCCGAAGGCCCGCGACATCCTCCAGCCGCTCACGAAGGACGGCCTCTCGAACGAGGCCTTCCCGTACCTGACCGCGCGTGAGATCACGATCGGGACGGTGCCGGTGCTCGCGCTGCGGGTGACGTACGTCGGAGAGCTGGGGTGGGAGCTGTACTGCCCGGCGGAGTACGGGCGCGCGCTCTGGAGCTCGATCTGGGAGGCCGGGCAGCAGCACGGCCTCGTCGCCGGCGGCTACCGCGCGATCGATTCGCTGCGGCTGGAGAAGGGTTACCGCGTCTGGTCCAGCGACATCACGCCAGAGGAAACACCCTTCGAGGCGGGTCTTGGGTTCGCGGCGAAGCTCGACAAGGGCACGGACTTCCTGGGGCGCGAGGCGCTCATCGCCGCGAAGGCTGCCGGCCCGCGGAAGCGCCTGCGCTGCCTCGTCCTCGACGACCCTCGATCGGTCTGCCTTGGCAACGAGCCAGTTCGAATCGAGGGGCGGATCGTCGGTCGCGTCACGAGCGGCGGCTACGGTTTCGCCGTGGGGAAGTCGATCGCCTTCGCGTACGTGCCGCCGGCGCTCGCGGCGATCGGGACGCGCGGTGACGTCGAAGTTTTCGGCGAATGGATCGGCTTCGAGATCGCGAAGGAGCCGCTGTGGGATCCCGGTGGAGAAAGGATCAGGTCGTGACGATGGAGCTGTCCCAGCAGGAGTCCGAGCGTCGGGATGCGCTGGCCGGACGGCTGTTCGAGGCGGCCCTCGGGGCATTCGACGTGCTGACCGTGGACCTTGGCCTGGAGCTCGGGCTGTACGAGGCCCTCCGCCGCGATGGGCCGGCGACCCCCGGCGAGTTGGCGAGCCGAGCCGGGATCGATGCGCGCTACGCGCGGGAGTGGGTGGAGCAGCAGGCGGTGACCGGCATCCTCACGGTCGACGACGTCGCCGCCGGGAAAGAGGCGCGCCGCTACTCGCTGCCGGCGGGCCACGCGGAGGCGCTGCTCGATGCGGAGAGCCCCGCGGCCTCGCAGTCCATGGTCCGGTTCCTCGCCTCCGGGGGCCGGATGCTGACGGCGATCGTTGATGCGTACCGCACCGGTGCCGGGGTCGCGTGGGATGCCTACCCGGGCATCGTGAAGGCGCAGGAGCTCGCGAATCGCCCGCTGTTCGCCCATGTCCTGACCTCAGACTGGCTCCCGGCGATCCCCGACGTCCAGGCTCGACTGACGTCCGCCGAGGGCGCCCACATCGCCGATGTGGCGTGCGGGACCGGCTATTCGAGCATCGCGCTCGCGCGGGCGTATCCGCACGCAGTCGTCGAGGGCCTGGACGTCGACCCGGAATCGATCGAGCGGGCGCGGGCGAACGCACGGGACGCCGGGTTCGGAAACGACCACGTCCGGTTCCACCTGGTCGATGCCGCCCGGTCGGACCTCGATGGCCGCTTCGACGTCGCGCTCATCGTCGAAGCCGTCCACGACATGGCCGATCCCGTCGCGGTGCTGCGGTCGGTGCGCGGGTTGCTCAAGCCCGGCGGGGCCCTGATCGTGGCGGACGAGGGCGTGCAGGAGCAGTTCACGGCCCCCGGCGACGAGATCGAGCGGGCGATGTACGGCTACAGCGTGCTCTTCTGCCTCCCGAACACGCGCGCCGAGCCGGGGTCCGTGGCCACGGGCACCGTCATCAGGCCGGAGGTGATGGGGCGCTATGGCACGGAGGCGGGATTCGCGAAGGTCTCGGTCCTGCCGATCGCCCACGAGGTCTTCCGCCTCTACCGGATGGACCCGTGACCTCAGGTTCCTCATTCGGGCAGGAGTGGAGCGCCTCGTTCCGGCGCGGTTCGGAGGCCGAGCTGCGGAGCTGGGTCGACGCCGCGCTCTCATGGTGCGACGAGGGCGACCGGATCGCGATGGAGCACTTCCGGCGCGGCGTCTCCGTCGAGCAGAAGCCCGATCGAACCTTCGTCACGATCGCGGATCGCGGCGTCGAGCAGCACATCCGCGAACGGATCGCCGACGCGTTCCCCGGCCACGGCGTGGTCGGCGAGGAGTTCGGGACCGAGGCGGGCAGCGGCGACACGCGCTGGTACGTCGACCCGATCGACGGCACCCACAACTACATCCGCGGCGTGCCGATCTTCGCAACGCTCCTCGCGGTCGAGCGCGACGGCGAGCTCCAGGCGGCCGTCATCTCCGCGTCCGCGCTCGGCGAGCGCTGGTACGGCTGGCGGGGTGGGGGAGCGTGGGTCACGGGGGCGCTTCGGCCTGGCGGGCCGCATCGGATCGGCGTCTCGAAGATCTCGTTGCTCGAGGATGCGCAAGTCGTGTTCGCCAGCGCCACCGAGACCGAGGGCTCCGGCCACGCTCCTGGCTTTCGGCGGCTCCTCGAGACCGCCTGGCGGGAGCGGGGATTCGGCGACTTCTGGGGCTACACGCTCGTCAGCGAGGGCGCAGCGGAGGTGATGGTCGAGCCGGATCTCTCCCCGTGGGACGCGGCGGCGCCATTCCTGCTCGTCGAGGAGGCCGGCGGGCGAGTCACCGACTTCGCGGGCAACCGATCCGTCGCGAATCGCACGTTCCTTGCCACGAATGGGATCCTGCACGATGAAGTCCGGTCGATGCTGCTTGCCCGGGAGGAGACCTCGCGATGACCGAGCTGCCAACGACCCAGCACGAGGCGGACGATGCCGCGGCGGCCGACGTCACGGCGGATAATCGGCGCGCCCAGCTCCTCTCGACCGAGCACTGGAGCCTGCTGGCCACCCGATCGATGAGCTGGAACGAGGCGTTCAGCCGAACCGGGATGTTCCTCTCGACGCTCTCCGCGGCGACGGTGGCGCTCGCGCTGGCGGGGCCGGCGATGGCCTTCGGATCGGCGTTCCCACTGTTCGCGCTGGTCGTGCTGTCGGTGACGCTGTTCCTTGGCCTCGCGACCTACATCCGCCTGCTCCAGGTGAACAACGAGGACCTGTACTGGGTCGCGGGCATGAACATCATCCGGGAGGCCTACACGAAGCTGTCGCCCGGCATCGAGCAGGACTTCATCACGGGCCACAGTCTCGACACGGACGCCATGGCCCGAACCTTCGCCGCCGTCGACGTCACTTCGCACGTCTCACCGTGGCACATGCTCGTGACCACGCCGGCGGTTGTCGCGGTGATCTCCAGCGCGATCGCCGGCGTGATCGGCGGACTGCTCGCCGCGCAGGTCAGCATGTCGCTGGAGATCGCCGTGTTGGCCGGGATCGCCGTTTTCGTCATCGCGGTCGCGCTGCTCATCAACTACGGCCGCCGCCAGGCCGACCGCTACATCGCCCGAGTCATGGAATCCCGCGGCATCGCCACGCACCCCGGCCGCCGCAGCGGCGGCTAGCGCCCACGTGCCGTCGCGCTGACCGAAGCGTTCGCCGACGCACTTCATCGACAGGGGGGTCCCGAACGTCCGACTCGAGCGACGGTGAGTTCTGCGGATTGACGCGGGCTCGGGCCACTGCACAATCCATTGCGCCACCAAATGGAGGAGTGCCGATGCTGGGCGAGGCGGTTCGTGATCTTCGCGGGCGAACTCGCGGCGAGGTTATGGAGCCGGGCGACGGAGGGTACGAGGCTGCTCGAGCGGCCTACAACGCAATGGCGACCGGACGTCCGGTGTCAATTTTCCGGCCCGGCGACCTGCCCGACATCGTCGCTGCGGTGCGTTGGGCAGCGGAGTCGGGTGTCGCGATCGGCGTTCGGGGCGGCGGCCACAGCGTCGCCGGCCACTCCTCTCCGGACGGCGCGCTCCTCATCGACCTGTCACGGTGGCGCGGAGCGACGGTCGACCCGGCCGCGAAGACGGCGGACGCGCTCGCCGGGTCGCGGTTGATGGACCTTGACGCGGCAACCTTCGCCCACGGCTTGGCTGCGCCGTCCGGGACCTTCATCGACACCGGGATCGGCGGCCTGACCCTGACCGGCGGGATCAGCTGGCTCCTGTCGTCGGAGGGCTTCGCGTGCGACGCCCTGATCGGCGCCCAGCTCGTGACGGCGGACGGCGACGTGCTCGAGATCAACGAGCAGCGCGAGCCCGAGGTGCTCTGGGGCCTTCGCGGCGGCGGCGGCAACTTCGGCATCGTCACGCACCTGCGGTATGCGCTGACGCCGGTGCCGGCGATGTTCGGGGGACGCCTCCGGTTCCGTGGCGACGCCCTCCGCGAGGCGATCCTGCGGACGTTCGAGGTCGAGGCGTCGGCGCCCGACGAGCTCGTCCTGGCGATCGTCGCCTGGCGAGCCGACGACGGCTCGCCCGGCATCTCGGTGAACGTCGGCTGGCGCGGCGACCCCGAGGGCGGAGTCGCGGCGATCCGTCCCCTGGCAGACCACCCCGCCTGCTATGAGACCGACCTCAAGGCGATGAGCTGGCTCCAGCAGCAGTCCCTGTACCAGCCGATCCCGTTCGGGCTCCGGCAGTACTGGAAGGGCCATCTCGTCGGGCGGCTGGACGAGACCCTCGCCGACGCCCTGATCGCGTCCGCATCCGAGGCGACGAACGGGTCATTCGCGCTCGTCGAGCTCATCCACGGCCGGGCGCATCGGATCCCGGAGTCGTCGGCTGCGTTCGGCGGCCGGGCCGCTGTGGCGAACGTGACTGCGCTCGCGATCTGGAGCGACCCCGCGGACGACGAGGCGGAGATCGCCTGGGCACGCCGGTTCGCCGATCGCGTCTCGCCGCTCTCGCTCCGAGGCGGCGGCTACCTCAACTACCCCGAGCTGGACCAGACGGCTGCGCGCGTGGCGGCGGCATACCCGCCGGGCTCGTGGGCTCGACTGCAGCAGCTCAAGCGGCGCCTCGATCCCGCGAACCGTTTCCGCTTCAACGCGAACATCCCGCCTGCGGATGCCTGATCTGTCCATTGGGCGGGAGAAGCGGAGAAGGGGCCTACGTCGTTCGGGCGGGTCCGAAGTCTCTCGATGCCTGGCGACGCTGCCAGAGCGTTGAGATGGCCACGAACAGCACCGCCGAGGCGAAGATGATCGTCCCGATCACGTTGACCTGGACCGGGATGCCCCGCTGCTGGGCGCCGTAGATGTAGAGCGGGAACGTCTCGGTGCGGCCGGAGGTCAGCGACGTGATCACGTAGTCGTCGATCGAGAGGCTGAACGCCAGCAGCGCCGCCGAGATGACGCCCGGCAGGATCAGCGGGAAGGTGACCTTCCAGAACGTGACCCACTCGGTGGCCCCGAGGTCCATCGCCGCTTCCTCGAGATGGCGAGGGAACCCCTGCAGCCGGGCCTTCACCGTCACGACCACGTAGCTGATGTTGAACATCACGTGGGCGATGAAGATGGTTCGGATGCTCAACGGGAAGAGCCAACCCTCGGGCACGAACGGCAGCTTCGTCGTCGAGACGAACAGGGTGAGCAGGGAGGCTCCGAGCACGACCTCCGGCGTGGACATCGGCAGGAAGATCAGCATGTTCGTCGCGCTGCGGCCACGGAAGTCGTAGCGGACGAGTGAGAGTGCGATCAGCGTCCCGAGGATGGTGGCAACCAGCGTCGCCCCGATCGCGACGATCAGGCTGTTCGCAACCGCCTCACCCAGCCCGATGCGGCCAAGGGGATCCAGCCAGGCATCGAACGAGAAGTTTCGGAAGACGAGGTTGGACCTTCCGGTCGGGTCGTTGAAGCTGAACAGGATCATCACGGCGACCGGCAGGATCAGGTACGTGGTCACGCCGAGGGTGTAGAGCGGCAGGATCCAGCCCTCCAGCCGCGTCGCGAGCCGCGAGCCGGCCCGCGGCGGACGGGAGCCCGGCCGTGCGGTGGCCTTCGCGGGAGCAGTGACGGTGGCCATCAGCTCCGCCCCCCTGTGAGCTCTTCGGTGCCGATGATCCGGGCATAGATGAGGACGCCGACGAGAATCGCGGCCATGAGGATGAACGACAGCGCAGACGCCATCGGGTAGTCGGTGATCCGCAGGAACCGCGCCTGGATGACGTTGCCGATCATCTGGGACTTCGGGTCGCCGAGGAGCTCGGCATTGACGAAGTCGCCGACCGCCGGGATGAAGGTCAGCAGCGAGCCCGCGAACACGCCGGACAGCGAGAGGGGAAACGTGATCCGGACGAAGGCTTCGCTCACCAGGAAGGTCCCGATCGCCGCGCCCAGGAGCCCGCCGGCGACCGCAGGCACAACGGGATTGGCCTCCAGGATGATCGCAACGAGGGCGACGAGCAAGGCGCCCAGGATCCCCCCGAAGATCGTGCCGCCCGGCCGCCACGGACCCGCGTACAGGTCCTTCGCCGCCTCGAGCAGCCGGAAGTCCACCTTCTCGAGCGCGACGTACAGCGGCAGGGTCATGAACGGCAGGAAGTTGTAGGTGATCCCGGCTACCACCGCCGCCGGCGTGGCGAGGAGGCGGAAGTCGTCACCCAGCAGGCCGGCGTCCTTGAGGGGCCCCAGCACGAGCCCGTTGTCCGCGAGGATGATCTTCCACGACAGGGTCCGCAGCAGGAAGCTCGTGAAGAACGGCGCGATGACCATGAACAGCAGCAGGTTCTTGTAGCGCCCGCCCTTGAACGCGATCGTGTAGGCGAGGGGATAGCCCAGCACGAAGGCGAGAATCGTCGCGAGCCCGCCGTATGCCGCCGATCGAACGATGAACGGCCAGTAGGTCGAGAGGCCCTCGCCGTAGATTCCGAAGTTGAACGTCTGCTCGTAGCCGTCGGTGATGTTCCCGGTCCACAGCGAGACCAGGAACATCTGCACCGCCGGGTAGGCGTAGAACAGCAGCAGCCAGAGCAGGCCAGGCGCGAGCAGCAGGTATGGCGCAAGTCGTCGCAGCCGCCCCACCGTCAGGCCTCGCGAGCTAGGGTTGGCGGATGTTGGGCCGCGATCTGGCGGTTGTGATCAGAACCCGGCGACGCTGCTGAACGCTTCGCCCCAGCTCTGCTCCTCCTCCGCAGTGACGGCCCGGAACTGGTGCAGCAGTGGGGTCATCGCGTCGGTGGGGAAGATCAGGGGGTTGTTGCCGATGTCCGGATCGTCCGCCAGGAGCACCTCCCGAGCGCCCTTGACCGGGCAGACGTAGTTGACCCAGGCCTCGATCGTGGCCGCATTCTCCGGCGTGTAGTAGAAGTTGATCCAGAGCTCTGCCTGGCCCTTGTTCTCGGCACCCTTCGGGATGACCATGTTGTCCGTCCAGAGCATGCCGCCTTCCTTCGGCAGCGCCCACTGGAAGTCCTGGTCGTCCGCCTGGTCCGGCACCAGCAGGCCCTGGACATCGCCCGACCAGGCCATCGCCACGATGACGTCGCCGCCGGCCATCGAGTCGACATACGAGTTGCCCTGGAGCTGTCGCACGATCTTCGCGTCGACGGCCTTCTTGATCTCCGCGATCGAGGCGTCGAACTGCTCCTGGGTCAGCGTCTCCGGCTCGTAGCCAAGCTTGATCGCCGCCAGCCCGACCGTGTCGCGCATCTCCGTCAGGTACGTCATCTTGCCCTTGTACTGGGGGTCCCAGAACACGGCCAGCGAGTCGAGGGGGCCGGTCTTCTTCTGGTCGAACCCGATCCCGGTCATGCCTGACTGCCACGGCGCGGCGAGGTTGGTGTCCGGGTCGAACGAGCGACCCTTGTACTGGTCGAGGAGATTCGCGGGGAAGTTCGGGGTGTTTGCGACGTTGATCGTCTCCAGCCATCCGAGCCGCACGAGCCGGGCGACCATCCAGTCGGTCACGACGATCAGGTCCCAGCCGCTGGGAAGGTCCTCCTTGAGCGTGCTCTGGAGGTCGCTGGTGAAGAAGGTCTCGTTGTCGTCAACGGCTTCCTGGTAGTCGACCTCGATCCCGGTCTCCTCGGTGAACTTGTCGAGCGTCGGGTGGGTGGTGTTGTCGTCGTCAACGTCGATGTAGCCGATCCAGTTCGCGAAGTTGAGCTTGCCTCCACCGGTCGCGGCTGGCGCCTGCGTGGCCGCCTCGGTTGCCGCAGCGGTCGCGCCAGCGGTCGCCGGAGGTGTCGTCGCGCCACCGCCCGTGGACGGTTTGGTGGTGCCCTGGCCCGACGTGCCGCAGGCGGCGAGGAACGCTGCAAATCCCGCCATGGCGCTGCCGGCGAGGAAACGGCGGCGAGTGAGCTCGATGTTCAGCTGCTTGTCCGTCATGGGGTCTCCTGCTTGTGGCGCATGGTTGGGTGATGGCCGCCGCTCAGGCGGCCGCCTCGACGACCGGCTCGTCGGCCCCGGACCCCGCGGGATCCTCGACGACGAAGCAGTGCTCCGGGGCCCACGCGAGGACGACCGCCTCGCCGCTGTTCCAGAGCTCGGCCTTGGTGGCTCGCTGGACGTTCTGCTCGTAGACGGTCACGCGGTGACCGTCCGGCAGGCTGACGATGTACTGGGTGCTGACGCCAAGGTACGAGGCGTGGGAGATGGTGCAGCCGGCGACCCGGTTGAGCCCATCGGGGATGTCCTTGTCCGGCTCGAACAGGCGGATCTTCTCGGGCCGGACGCCGAGGGCGACCGGACCGGTGCGGCCCTCGAGGATGGCTGTCGGGACGCGAACGACGGTCCCCCCTCCGAGCATGAAGGCGGCATAGCCATTGTCGCGTGCGCCAGGGGTGGCAGCCAGCAGGTTGCTGACGCCGAGGAAGCCCGCGACGAATCGCGTCCTTGGGCGCTCGTAGAGGACCTCCGGATCGCCGAGCTGTTCGTACCGGCCGCTGTTCATCACGGCGATGCGATCCGACATCGTCATCGCCTCTTCCTGGTCATGAGTCACGTAGATGAACGTGATCCCGACCTCCTGCTGGATGCGCTTCAGCTCCACCTGCATCTGCTTGCGGAGCTTGAGGTCGAGGGCGCCGAGGGGCTCGTCGAGGAGGAGCACCGCGGGCTTGTTCACGAGCGCCCGCGCGAGCGCGACGCGCTGCGCCTGGCCGCCCGAGATCTGGCCGGGCTTGCGACCTTCGTAGCCGGGCAGCTCGACGAGCTCGAGCATCTCGGTGACGCGCTTCTTGACTTCGCTGTCCGCGACCTTCTTTCGCCGG
>DATLDP010000109.1:0-10830 GCA_035525825.1 Candidatus Limnocylindria bacterium | reverse complement strand
TCCAGGAGTCGTTCTGGTAGTAGATCCCATTGAAGCGCGTGAGCGCCACCTGCAGCGGCAGCAGGTCATCGTGGCCTGCCAGGTAGATCAGCGGCCCGAAGAAGTCGTTCCACGAATATACGAAGGTGAAGATCGACACCGCCACGATCACCGGCCAGGCCTGGGGCAGGATCACCGACCGCAGGATGCGGAAGGAGCCTGCACCGTCGATCGACGCCGCCTCATCGAGGTCCCGCGGGATCGTCATCAGGTACTGGCGCAGCAGGAACACGTCGTAGGCGTTGGCGAAGAACACTGGCACGAGCAGGGGCAGGTAGGTGCCCACCCAGCCGATCTTGTTGAACACCGCGTAGGTGGGAATCAGGGTCACCGCGCCGGGCAGGAAGATCGTCGCGAGCAGGATCGTGAACATCAGCCCGCGGCCGGGGAATCGGAAGCGGGCGAAGCCGTAGGCGACGAGGAGGCAGGACAGGACGGTCCCGATCGTCGTCACGAGGGCGAGGAAGATCGTGTTCCGCAGCGGGACGGGGAAGTCGATCAGGTCCCAGACGGTCGAGTAGTTCTCGAAGTGGGGCGCGAGCTGCCACGGCTGCTCGAGGGTCCGGTAGGAGCCCTCCCACGTGATCGGGCCCGCGCCGGGGTTCGACGGGTCGATGAAGTCGCTCGACTTCCGGCCGGGCTTGATCAGTGCCAGCTCCTTCGTGGTCCCGTCCGGGAGCGGCACGAAGTACACCGGGACGGGCTCGCCCTCCCATTCGAATGTCCTGGGGTCGGAGGGGAGCAGTGGCGAGTTGGGCTGCGTGACCTGCTCCGGTGACTTGACCGACAGGATCGCGCTGTAGGCGAGGGGCGACAGGAAGGCGATCAGGATCGCGATGAATGTCGTCGTGACGACGAGCGTCCGGGTGACCTCGCCGGCGGACCGGCCGGGGCGACGCTTCCGGGCGTCCGCTCCCGTCGTCGCCGCCACGGCGCCCGCGCTCATCGGTGGGCCGCCGGGGTCGCGCGGGTCATCGCTCGCCCGCGTAGTAGACCCAGCGCCGGGACAGCCAGAACAGCGTCAGCGTGATCACCAGCGTGATGCCGAAGAGCACCCACGCCAGGGTCGCGCCGTAGGACAGCTGCTGGTAGGTGAAGAAGTTGCGATACAGGTTGAGGTTGTAGAACAGCGTCTGGCCGGCCGGCTCGCCGGTGCCGTTCTTGAGCACCAGCGGCACCAGGAAGTACTGGAGGACCTCCACGACGCCCAGGATCAGGGTGTAGAAGAGGATCGGCGACATCATCGGAATGGTCACGTTGCGCAGCCGCGCGAACGGGCCGGCGCCATCGATCTTCGCCGCCTCGTACAGCTCCGTCGGGATCCCGCGAAGCCCGGCGAGGTTGATCACGATGCCGGCCCCGATGCCCCACGTGCCCATCAGGACGAGGGCCGGATAGATCGCGGTGCTGTCGAACAGCCAGTTGGGCGGCGACTCCCAGCCCAGGAACCGCAGCGAGCTGTTGATCCAGCCGTTGATCCCGAACATCTGGTTCCAGATCAGGACCCCGGCCACGAACGGCACGACGTAGGGCATGAAGAACAAGCTCCGCATGATCGACGAGCCCAGCAGGTACTTCGAGTTCAGGCCGAGCGCCACGGCGAACGGCACGATGATCGAGACCGGCAGGTACAGGAAGGCGAATCGGAAGGTGACGGACAGCGAATCCCAGACCCGCTGGTCGGCGGCCATCCGGGCGTAGTTATCGATCCCGATGAACCCGAGCGGGTCCTCCTGCGCCAGCGTCACGTTCAGGAACGTCATCACCAGCGAAGCGGCCATCGGGATGGCCGTGAACAGCAGGAAGCCGATGATCCAGGGGGAGACATAGAGAAGCCCCTGGCGCGCCTCGCGGCGCGCCAGGGGCGTCATCTTCGACCAGCGCAGGCCGTCGAGCCGGCGCCGCTTCGCCCCCAGGACGGGGGCGAGGGGCGTCGCCACGGGCGGGGCGATCTGGTCCATCGAGCTGGAGCCTACTTGTCCCACTCCGCCTGGACCGCCGCCTGGAGGCTGGCGATCTCGGCGTCCATGTCCAGCCCCGGGGTCGTCGTCCACTTGGACAGGTACGTCCCGAGGATGTCCAGGGTCTCGTTGTACTTCGGCATGGGCGCCTCGAAGTTCGGGTTGTCCGCGTACTCGACGCTGTCCTTGGCGACCTGCCAGTCGACCGTGGATTCGAAGCCCTTGCTCGTCGTCAGCGCCTGGAAGAACGCGTCCTGCTTCTCGGGTCGGGCGGGCATGCCGCCGTAGAGCCCGAGGAGCGTGTCGGCGCTGTCATCGAGGATGTACTGGAGGCCGGCCCACGCCGCGTCGGGGTTCTTCGAGCCCTTGAGGACCGCGAAGGTGTCCGCGTTGAGCGGCGAGGTGGCCTTGCCGCCGTTGGTGGGGATGGCGGCGAGGTTCCAGTCCTTGCCGGCGTCGGCCACGCCGTAGGTGGTCCAGAGGAAGTTCTCGCTCATGGCCACGTTGCCGCTGAAGAAGGCATAGCCGCCCCCGTTGAACTCGTCCGACTCGTAGACCGGGCCGGTCATGATGAAGTGGTCCTTCCACATCCCGTCGTAGAAGAACTTCCAGGCCGTCTTCCAGGCCTCGGGGACGGTGGCCCTGCCATCCGAGCCGACCAGGCTTCCGGCGCCCCAGTAGGCGCCCAGGCCGCGGAGGTCGTCACGCTGCGGCTCGAAGCCGTACTGGACGATCTTGTCGGGATCGAAGCCCGCCTCGGTGGCGTCAAGGCCGTTCTCGTCGACCGTGAGCCGAAGCGCGACCTGCTTGAGGGTGTCGTAGTTCCACTCGACCTCGGCCCCGTCGAGGGTGTACTTCTCGCCGTACTTGTGCGGCGGCTCGGCGAGGCTGGCCTCGTCGAACATGCCCTTCTTGTACCAGACCATCGACGGGTAGATCGCGAACGGCAGGCCGATCTGGCCGTCGTCCGTCTTGTAGAAGTCGACCGCCGCCTGGTCGTACTGGCTCGTGTCGTAGCCGGTCTTGGCGATGTACGGCGCGAGGTCCAGCCACTGGCCCTTGAAGGCTGCGAGGCCGCCGACGCCGGCGGGGCCCACGATGTCGGGGCCGTTGCCGCCGCTGATCTGGGTCGACAGGGTGTCTCGAGCGGCGTCATACGTGACGATCTCGATCTTGAGCGAGCTACCGGGGTACTTGGTGGCGAACGCGTCGGCCACCTGGTTCTCGGTCGGGACCTGCGAGGGATCCTCGCCGGTGCCGAGGCAGCAGTACCAGCGGAGCTGCGCCGGCGCGAAGGTCGCGGCCGCAGCCTGGGTCGCGGGCGGCGTCGTTGCCCCCGTGCCCTGCGTCGGCGTCACGCCGGTCGTCGCAGCCGGGCCGCTGGCCGTCGGCGTTGAGCAGGCCGCGGCGACGAAGATCGCCCCCAGCAGCAGCCCGAGGATGCGAGGTCTGGATCGCACGTGCTCCTCCTTCTCCTGGCTCAGCCGGCGACGAGTGCCGGCTCCTCATCCCGAGCCCGGCTCATGCCGGATCGGACGTGAACGCGTTCGACGTAGTAGCGAGTCCGATCTCCCCGGACATACGTCCGGCCGAACTCCACCGGGATCTCGTCCTCGGTGAAGGCGATGCCCTCGACGAGCAACGCGAGGCTCCTGGCCTTGGCGCCCAGGAGCTTCGCCTCGCGGACCGGGAGCAGGACCGGCTCGAGCGCCTCGCGGGCGCGGACGATCGGTGTCTGGTAGCGCTCGGTCAGGATGTCGTAGAGCGAGTTGTGCTCGAGGTCCGAGGCGAGCAGCCCGGGGAAGCGCTCCGCCGGGAGATGGACCATCTCGAGCAGCAGGGGCTCTCCGCCCGCGAGGCGGAGCCGCTCCAGGTAGAGGGTTGGGGAGCCGGGCTCCAGCTGGAGCGCGGCGGCGACGGTCTCGCTGGCGGCCTCCGGGCGCGCCGCGAGCAGCCGGGTCTCGGGATCGAGGCCGCGGGTCTGCATCTCCTCGGTGAAGCTCATCGCGCCGGCGATGTTGCGATCGAGGCGGGGGGCGAGGACGAAGGTGCCCCGACCCTGGATCCGCTGCAGGACGCCTTCACGAGACAGCTCGTCCAGCGCCCGCCGAATCGTGATGAGGCTGCAGCCGTAGGATCTGGCGAGCTCGCGCTCGGTCGGCAGGCGGTGACCGGTCCGGTATTCGCCGCTCTCGACGGCGGCTTTCAGGTCCACGTACACCTGGTGGTGCAGCGGGACCGGTCCGACCTGCAGGCTGAACCTTGGCAATCGACCGTCTCCTCCGGACTCCGATTCGGGGCGCGAAGCTGGTGCGAAGTACCTGGACGGGGGCTTGCCGATCCGGCGGCGATTGGTGATAACGTTATATTCAATCTGCTCGTTGTCAAGACGAGCTGGCCGGATGGCAGCCCGGAGGTGGGATGGGCGTCAAGCTCGCGGTGGTCGGTGGCGGCAGCACGTACACGCCGGAGCTGATCGAGGGCATCGCGCGCCGCGCGGAGCGCCTGCCGGTCGATGAGCTGGTCCTCCTGGACATCGATCCCGAGCGCCTCGAGGTCGTCGGCGGGCTCGCGGGCCGGATGCTCCGACGGATCGGCTGGCCCGGGAAGCTGACGCTCACCGCCGACACGGACGCCGCGATCGACGGCGCCTCCTTCGTGCTGATCCAGCTGCGCGTGGGCGGCCAGGCGGCCCGGCTCGTCGACGAGACGCTCCCGCCGACGTTCGGCACGATCGGGCAGGAGACGACGGGCGCCGGTGGCTTCGCCAAGGCCCTTCGGACCGTGCCGATGGTGCTGGACCTCGCCGAGCGGACGGCCCGCCGTGGCGCGGCCCGAGCCTGGGTCGTCGACTTCACGAACCCGGTCGGGATCGTGAGCCAGGCGCTCCTCGACGAGGGCCACCGGGCGATCGGCCTCTGCAACGTCGCGATCGGCTTCCAGCGTCGCTTCGCCGCGGCGTACGGGGTCGAGCCCGAGCGAGTCGAGCTCGAGCACGTCGGGCTGAACCACCTCTCGTGGATCCGCTCGGTGAAGGTCGACGGGGTGGAGAAGCTGCCCGACATCCTCGACGACGAGGGCGAGGACCTCGCGGACGGCGTGGGCTCCGCGGTCGAGATCATGCGGCTGACCCGCTCGATCCCGAGCTACTACCTGAAGTGGTACTACCGCTTCGACGAGATGCTCCAGCAGCAGCGCGACGGCGGCGCGACGCGGGCGGAGGAGGTCATCGACATCGAGGGCGAGCTCCTCGACATGTACCGCAACCCGAACCTCGACGAGAAGCCGAAGCTGCTCGAGAAGCGCGGCGGCGCGTTCTACTCGGAAGCGGCCGCGCAGCTCATCGCGTCGCTCCACGACGGTCGGGGCGACGTGCAGGTCGTCGACGTCCGGAACGACTCGGGGCTCGCAACAGGCGGCGGGCTGGCCCTGCCGGAGCTGCCGGCGAGCGCCGTCGTCGAGGTCCCGGCGCGAATCACGCGGGATGGCGCCCAGGTCATCCCCCAGGCGCCCCTGGATCCCGGGATGCGCGGCCTGGTCCAGGCCGTGAAGGCCTACGAGGAGCTCGCGATCGCGGCCGCCACGAGCGGCGATCGGGACATCGCCCTGAAGGCGCTGCTGGCCAACCCGCTCGTGGCCCACTGGTCGATCGCCAAGCCCCTGCTGGGCGCCCTGCTCGAGGCGAATCGCGCCCACCTGCCGCGGTTCTTCCCGCGACCGGCGAGCTGACCCTCTCCCCGCGCGCCCGGGCGGTCCTGGGCTACCTCGCCGTCTATGCGGCGGCGGGCGCCATGTTTCCGTACCTGCCGCTCTACTACCGGTTCCTCGGCTTCTCCCTGGGCGAGGTCGGGTTCGTGCTCGGCGTCTGGGCGTTCGTCGGCCTCCTGGCGTCGCCGCTGTGGGGGGCGCTGTCGGATCGGTATCGCGGCTCGCCGTGGGTGCTGGTTCTCGCCACGGCGACCGCGCTCGGCGGCACCGTCGTCCTCGGAAGCGCCGCCGCCGGCATGGTCCTGCCCGCCGGCCTCGTGCAGCTGGGGCCCCCGGATCCGCTGCTGGTCGTCGTCGCTGCCGCACTCGTCGGTGCCGGGATGTCGGGCATCACGCCGATCCTCGACGCCCGGGCCCTGGAGACGGCCGGCGCGAATCGCGAGGGCTACGGGCCGATTCGAGCCTGGGGCTCCTTCTCGTACATCCTGTCCGCGCTCGGGACCGGCGTCCTCGTGGAGCAGCTCGGCCCCCGGGCGCTGTTCGCGGTGATCGCGGTCTCGCTCGTGGCGACGGGGCTCATCGGCCTGACGCTCCGGCCGGCGGCGGTCGAGCGAGCAGGGCGCCAGCTCGCCACCACCACCCGGCCGTTGCGCGAGCTGGGCCGGCTGTTCGGGCCGCAGGGTCTGGGGCTGTTCCTGCTCGGCGCCTTCCTTGCGTGGTACGGCATGTCGGCGGTGCTGAGCTTCATCCCGCTGCGCTTCGAGGAGCTCGGCGCGGGCGCGAGCATCGTCGGGCTCGGCGGCGCGATCGCCGCGGCGGTCGAGGTCCCGGTGATGCTTCGGTTCCCCGGGCTGACGGCGAGATTCGGCGCGGAGCGGCTGCTCGTGGCCGGTGCCGGGCTCATCGCCGTTCGGTCCATCATCGCCACGGTTGCGCCGGAGGCGTGGGTGCTGCTCGTTGCCGCCATCTTCGCCGGGCTCGGCTACGCCCTGTTCTTCGTGGGCGGCGTCACGTACGTCTCCCGGCGCGTCCCGCACGAGCTCGCTGCGACGGCCCAGGGCGTCTTCCAGGGGGTTGGGACAAGCCTGAGCCAGGTGGTCGCCTCGGCCACCGGGGGCGTGATTGCCGGGGCGATCGGGCTCTCGGGCCTGTTCGGTGTCGGCGCGGGAATCGGGCTGGTTGCAACACTCGTGATCGCCCTTGCGGTTCGATCCGCAACCAAGCGTCGCTACGCTCCACCGGCAACCCCCACGGAGGCGACCTGATCGATGGCGACCACCCCCACCAAGCTCGGGATCCTGCTCTTCCCGCAGGCGACGGACTGGCCCTCGCTCGAGGCCGCGGCCCGACGGGTCGACGAGCTCGGCTACGAGCACCTCTGGACCTGGGACCACCTCTACGCGATCTTCGGCGACCCTGACCAGCCCATCTTCGAGGGCTACACCACCCTCGCCGCGCTGGCGAAGGTGACCGAGCGCGTGAAGCTGGGCCTGCTCGTGGGCGCGAACACGTTCCGGAACCCGGGCCTCGTCGCGAAGACCCTCACGACCCTCGACCACATCAGCGGCGGCCGGGCGATCGCCGGACTCGGCGGGGCGTGGTTCGACCTCGAGCACGAGGCCCACGGGATCGAGTTCGGTTCGGGCTTCGGCCAGCGCCTGGACTGGCTGGAGGAGGCGACCGACGCGATCCAGCACCTGTTCGCCGGCGAGCGCGTCACCTCACCCCCTGACGGTCGCTACGCCTTCAAGGACCTATACCTGCTGCCGCGGCCGATCCAGCCGCGCCTCCCGATCATGATCGGCGGCTCCGGCGAGAAGAAGACGCTGCGGACGGTCGCCCTCCATGCGGACCTGTGGAACACCGGCGGGACGGCCGAGAAGCTGGAGCGCCTGGTCGGCGTGCTGCGGGGCCATTGCGACGCCGTGGGGCGTGACATCGCGGAGATCGAGATGACCGTCGGGTGCAAGATCGTGATCCGCGACACGGACGCCGAGGCGCGTCGCGTCTGGGAGGCCCAGATGGCCAACAACCGGACGCCGATGTCGGACGTCGAGGACGACGAATCGTTCTGGATCGGGACCCCGGAGCTGATGGCCGAGCGGATGGCCGAGCGCAAGGCCCTCGGCTACCACACCTTCATCGCCGAGATGCCGGCGCCCTTCGACCTCGAGTCGCTCGATCGCTGGATCAACGAGGTCCGGCCGATGGTCGACGGCGCCGCGGGCTGACCCGCGGGTCTCGGTTCGGCGCCAGGGGCCGCCGCGGAGGCTCAGCCCCAGGCGGGGACGACGGCCGTGCCGGCACCGGACTTGCGCCGGCCCCCGGCGAGCGCGAACAGCCGCTGGTATTCCGCCCCGACCCGGGTCCAGGCCATCGGGCGTGAGCGCTCGTGGGCGCGATCGCCCAGCTCCGCGCGGAGTGCCGGATCCTTGAGTAGGCGATGGATCGCTGCAGCGATCGCGGCTGGGGTCGGCGAGACCACGATTCCGTGGCGATCTGCCAGGAGCTCCTGGGAGACGGGCGATCGCGTCGCCACGATCGCGCGCCCGGCGCCCATCGCATGGGCGAGCGTTCCGGATCCCGTTCGCTCGCGGTCCAGCGACGGCGAGACGACGACGTCGGCGGCCTGGAGCCAGCGGGCGAGCTCGACGCGGCCCACGAACTCCGGGACGAACCGGACGTGGCTCCCGAGCTTGAGCGCGGCCACCCGGGCCTTGAGGCTGTCGCGGTAGGTCTCGCCGTCACGCAGGCGAACGTCGGGATGGGTCGCGCCGACGATCACCAGGGTCGCCCTGGGGTGGTCGGCGACGATGGCGGGGAGGGCCTCGATGAGCACCTCGAAGCCCTTGTCCCGTCCCAGGAGCCCGAAGGCCACGATCACGTCCCGACCGGCCAGCTCGACGGTGGGCTTGATCGTCTCGGCGGCCATGATCGGCAGGTCGGGGACGCCGTAGGGGATGACCTCCAGGCGGGCCGGATCGATGCCGTACACGCCGGTGAGGACGTCCGCGGCCGACCGGGACAGCCCGACGGTCGACTCGGCGCCGGCCGCGAGCGTCTGGACGATTTCGCGCTGGCGCGGCGTCGGCTTCGGATGGACGGTGTGGAACGTCACGACGGTCGGGAGCCGGAGGGACTCGGTGAAGTCGAGCACCCAATCGCCGTCCTCGCCGCCCCAGACGCCCTCCTCGAACTGCAGGGCGACGACCGCGGCGCAGTGCTCCATCGATTGCGCGGTCCGGGCGTAGTCGTCGCGGACGTCCCGGCGGATCCGGTGGTGGACCTCGAATGCGTACGGCGCCATGGGCTCGTTCGGGTGGAGGGCCACCACCTCGCGGTCCGGCGTCACTCGGCTCAGGTCACTCGTGAAGGCGGCGACGCCGCAGGTGCGCGGCGCATAGGTCGAGACGAACGCGGTGCGGACGATGGGGCTTGCTCCGATCGGGGTTTGGCCGCCTGGCGCGGCCCCGGAAAATGAAGAAGCGGCCCGCCGGTGAGGACGGGCCGCTCGGGAACGGACCCTTACGACGCGGCGTGAACGCGCGCGGCTCGGGGACCCTTCGGGCTCTGCTCGATCTCGAACTCGACCTTCTCACCGCCGACGAGGCGGTCGAAGTCAAGCGAGGAGTCGAGGCCGCCGCGATGGAAGAAGTATTCCTTCGCATCCTCGGCGGTGATGAAGCCAAAGCCGCGATCGGCGATGACCTTCTTGATGGTACCGGTGGTCACATTGACCTCCATGCCTTCTCGAACAACGGGCTCAGAACGCACGGCCCGTCCGAGAGGGAGGTTGACCACGCGGGTGCGTCACGAGGTGTGACGAGCGCTGAGCGTACCACAACGGGGGCCACTTGCGTTCCTGCGCAAGCGTGATATGGTTGCACAGTCAACTATTTGACCAAGCACCCTGGAGCCTCATTCCGATGACTACTGCCACCCTCGCCACTCCAACCAGCGCCGGACGCGCAGCCACCGACACGTTCGGCGACCGTGCGCCGGATCACCTCATCGAGCAGGCCGCCGACGGGCTGCGCGCCAAGGGCTATGCCGTCCACATCGTCGAGGATGGCGGCGCGGCCAGGGACCTGATCCTCGAGCTGCTGCCGGATGGCGCCGAGGTCGGCCAGGGCGCTTCCACGACGCTCGATCAGATCGGCCTCAGCCACGAGCTCGAGGAGTCCGGGCGGTTCGATGCCGTTCGAAAGACCACCCGCTCGATGGATCACAGCTCGCCCGAGGGCCTGCGCGCCATGCGCAAGCTCGGCGTCGGGCCGGACTGGTACGTCAACAGCGCGCACGCGCTGACGCTCGACGGGACGATCGTGGTCGCCTCGAACACCGGCAGCCAGCTCGCCCCGCTGTCGTTCGGGGCCGGCGAGGTCATCTGGACCATCAGCTCCCAGAAGATCGTGGCCGATCTCGAGACCGCGATGCGCCGCATCGAGGACCACGTGCTCCCGCTCGAGAGCGGGCGCATGCAGGGCCTCTACGGCATCGACAGCGAGATCAAGAAGGTCCTGATCATCCACAAGGAGTTCCGCCCCGGGCGGTTCACCGTCGTCCTGATCAAGGAGCCGCTCGGCTTCTAGTTCCGGCTGGTCGCGCGGGCGTCGCGCGCGGCAGCCCAGGTCATGAATTCAGGCGCAGAACGCGGCCATCCGGCCGCGTTCTTGCTTGTTGCCGTCCACGAGCCGCCGCCGGCTGCCAGCGGTTTCGAATGTTCCGCGTGTGATCAAAACTGGCCCTAGCAGGCGCCCACCCAGGCTGGAGCCACCGAACTTGCCCATCGATCACCGATTGACGGCAGCTTCATGCGCGAGTGGGCATCACGACAGGCAAACACGCTGATCGCATCGCCTGCTGTGAGCCTTGTGGCGCGGTGGGGCCCGCTCTTGTTCGCCGGCTGAACATTTCCACGCTCTCGCCCGGCTCGAAGCGCAGGATCGAGCATCGAGGGGCGCCGCGCCACCGGGTTCGCGAGTGGTGCGCTACCAGCGGATGAGTGGCGCGCTACCAGCGGATGGTGACGTGCGAGCCGGTGCGGGCGAAGACGTCGTGGTACAGGTCGAGGAGCTTCTCGTTCGAGTCGCCCTGGTAGCACTGGCACCAGTCGATGATC
>DATLDP010000088.1:0-20428 GCA_035525825.1 Candidatus Limnocylindria bacterium | reverse complement strand
CGCGCGGTTGGCGCGGAATCGCTCGAGCGCGTCGTCGCGGCTGATGTATTCGACGCCGGCGACCTCCGGCATCGCGGTGACGCGCGCCGTGAGGTCCTTGACCTGCGCTTCGGTCGCAGTGTCGGCCAGCTTGGCCTCGATGTTGACCTTCGACTCGGTGAAGTCGAGCGCGGCGCTGAGCCCGGTGTGGATGATCCAGAAGCCGGCCAGCAGCAACAGCATGAGGACCATCGTCGCGGTCGCCGCGAGGCTCATGAGCGCGTTGCGCCAGAAGCCCTGCCAGGCGCGCTTGATGCTGAACAGGAGGAAGGACAGCACCTCAGCCGCCCCGGTGGTAGCCGCCGCCGAGCTCGTCGCGGATCACGCGCCCCTCTTCGAGGGCCACGACCCGCTTCCGAAGGGCGGTGACGAGGTCGGAGTCATGCGTGGCCATCAGCACGGTCACGCCCAGCTCGTTGATGCGCAGCAGGAGCTGCAGGATCTCCCAGCTGATCAGCGGGTCGAGGTTGCCGGTCGGCTCGTCGGCGATGACGATCCGGGGGTCGTGGACGAGCGCGCGGGCGATCGCCGTTCGCTGCTGCTCGCCGCCGGAGAGCTGCTTCGGGTACTGCTCCGCCTGGCGGGTGAGCCCCACGAGCGAGAGCACGCGGTCGACCGCCGGCTTGATCCGTCGTCGGGGCGTCCCGGTGACCTCGAGTGCGAACGCGATGTTCTCCCGGACGTTCTTGGTCGGCAGGAGCTTGAAGTCCTGGAAGACGATGCCGATCTTGCGCCGGACGTGCGGCACCTTCCGTCGCGGCAGCCGGGCCAGGTCATCGCCGTCGAGGAGAACGGTGCCCTGGGTCGCGAGCTCATCGCGGATCAGGAGCTTCATCAGCGTCGACTTGCCGGCGCCCGAGGCGCCGACGAGGAACACGAAGTCACCCTCGGGGACCACGAGGTCGACGTCCTTGAGCGCATCCCGGCCGTTGGGATAGGTCTTGGTGACGTCGTTGAGCACGAGGACCGGCCGGCGAGTGTCGGGAGCGGCACGTCCGATGCCGGCGCTCGGGCCCTGGCCGTACGCTCGCTCGGCGAGGTCGGCGGTCGGGTCGAGGCGCAGGTCTCGCGTGTGGACGGTCAAGAGCGGCTCCACGATCGGTTCAGCGCTGGGACCCCGATCGCAGGCACGGCGACAGGAACCACGTCGAACGTCAGGCTACCACCGGGTTTCGGGGCCGACCAATGGCCCGATCAGATGAGGCCAGGTGACGTTGGTACGTATCTGGTGAAGTCTGCATAGGGGGACGACCAGCAGGCCAGGATCGGGAACGCCTCGAACCGGAGCCCTGCCCGGATCGCGGTCGCGGCGGCCTCGCCCGCGGCGCCCGGGATCCAGACCGACGATGCGCCGCGCGGCTGGACGGCCTGGAGGACGTGGCCGAGCACTGACGAGAGAAGCTCCGGGCTCCGGACGCCGATCGGGCCGACCCGGCCCACCTCGCCCGCGTAGGCGTAGCCCGCGAGGGTGCCGTCCGCGTTGCGATAGGCGAAGCCCGTCCGCGGCTCCTCCTGCACGAAGCGGTGATCCTCGGCGTGGGCGAAGCCCAGCAGGGAGCGATCGAGCGCGGCGACCTCCGCGGATTCACGGAAGGCCACGCCATCCTCGATCGGCTCGGCCCGGATGTCCGCCGGAAGCCCCGGCCAATCGAAGCCCGCGCGCGGCCGCCCGAGGTAGTTGTACAGGGGCATCCGCGGGACGATCCCGAGCGACGCGTACAGCCCGTTGGAGATCGGTTGGGCGCTGTCCGTGCACGTGGCGAGGAGTCGCCCCTGGCGCGGCTGCGGCAGGAGCCGGTCCAGCAGCGCCCGGCCGAGGCCGCGGGCCTGCTCCGAGGGGTCCACGAAGAGCATCGAGAGGAACCACAGGCTGCCCCGCTCCACGGCGGAGCCGAAGGCGACGGCGCGTCCCGGCGCTCGTTCCGCGACCAGGAAGCGGTTCGGGTCCGTGGCGAGGGTGTGGGCGTGGAGCCGGCGCAGGCCCGGATTGTCGGCGGGGAGCGGCGGGAAGCCCATCGGCTTCAGGTAGGCGTCGATGGCCTCGCGCCACAGCCGGTTGCACTCCGGAAGGTCGGCCGCCGTGGCGTAGCGGATCTCGATGCCCGCGATCGGATCGCCGACGTCGCCGGAGTCGCCGGAGCGGCGAATCACGCTCCCGTGGCCTCCTCGGTGGTGGTTGCGACCCGTTCGAGCTCGGCCTGCATGAAGGTGTCGAGGTCGCCATCGAGGACGGCCGTGGTGTTCGACGTCTCGACCTGGGTCCGGAGGTCCTTGACCATCTGGTACGGGTGCAGGACGTAGCTCCGGATCTGGTTGCCCCAGCCCGCCTCCACGTGCTCGCCTCGGAGCTTGCGCAGCTCAGCCTCCTTCTCCTCGAGCTGGCGCTCCAGCAGGCGGGCCTTGAGGACCTTGATCGCGGTCTCCTTGTTCTGGGTCTGCGAGCGCTCGTTCTGGGACTGCGCCACGATCCCGGTCGGGAGGTGCGTCAGGCGCACGGCCGAGTCCGTCTTGTTGACGTGCTGGCCGCCCGCGCCCTGGGAGCGATACGTGTCCACCCGGATCTCGTCCCAGTCGAGCTCGATCGCGACGTCCTCGTCGGCCTCCGGCATGACTTCCACCAGGCCGAAGGTGGTCTGGCGCCGGTTCTGCGAGTCGAACGGGCTCAGGCGCACGAGGCGATGGACCCCCCGCTCCGCTCGGAGCCAGCCATATGCGCCGCGGCCGTTCACGGCCACCGAGACGCTCTTGAGGCCGGCCTGCTCGCCCTCCTGCTCGTCGATGATCTCGGTCTTCCAGCGATGGCGCTCGGCCCAGCGGAGGTACATCCGCAGGAGCATCGCGGCCCAGTCCGTCGCCTCGGTGCCGCCAGCGCCGGCGCTGATGGTGAGGATCGCCGGTCGCGCGTCGTGCTCCCCGGAGAAGAGGAGCTGGGTCCTCTGGCGAGCGAACTCGATCTCGAGCTCCTCCAGCGTCCGCTCGAGCTCCGACTCCAGCTCGGCGTCGCCGGATTCCATGGCCAGCTCGAGGGTGGTCTCCAGGTCGTCGGCGCGACCCAGCAATCCCTGCCAGAGCTCGATGTCGGCTCGGAGGCCGTCAGCCTCGCGCAGCACGTCCTGTGCGCCCCGGCTGTCCTCCCAGAAACCCGGCTCCGACGCGCGCGCGTCGAGCTCGGTCAGTCGCGACTGCTTGGCAGGGAGGTCAAAGACGCCCCGAGGTCGATCGGATCCGCTCCACCAGGTCGCGGACGCGGGCGGCGTCCACCTAGTTCTTGGGGACCCGGAGGTCCTGGAGCAGGATCGGACGGAGCTCGATCAGCCGCAGGGCCGACTTGCTCCGGACGACGACGGGGTTCACGCAGGGACAGTAGCCGTTGTGGGGACAGACGCCGCAGTTGCCATCGCAATCCAGCGCGGCTGCGTAGCTGCAGTTGCGGCAATCACGTTCACAGGCGATCAGGTCGACGAAGGTCGTTTCCTCAGCCTGCTTCACGAATCCCTCACTTAGGCGGCACGCGTGGATTCGATTCGCGACGTTCCGGCCGGTCTCGGGCACGATCCACCGAGGTTGGGCTGTCCATCGCGACGGGGTTTCATCGGAGTATAGGTGGCGGGTTTCCGTACGCCAAGGGGGCAAAAATCGCCCGGTGCGCAGCGCACCGGGCGTTCGAAGTTCAATGGGTTCGGACGCCGTCAGTTGGGCCGGGCGGCGCCCGCCGGTCAGGCCGCGGGCGTGCCGCCCGAATCCAACCGTCGGCGGCGCCTCGGGGAGCTAGGGCGAGCCCGTCGTGGCGGTGTCGTCGAGGAGCCTCCCGCCGCCGACGTAGTACGCCGCGAGACCGGCCAGCTCGTGCACGATCGACTTCCGGCGCCGGGCCTCGTCGCGATCGGTGGGGCTCGTGCGAGTGGGCGAACCGAAGGCCTCGATCCCCTGGTCCGAGGCCATCCGGAGCACCCGGAGCATGTGCGTCTCGTCGGAGACGAACACTGCGCTGGTGAAGCCGCGCTGGCGGAAGATCGCCCCGACCGCCTCGAGCGATTCGAGCGTCGTGCTGCCCTGGTCCTCGAACAGGATCCGGTCCTCCGGCACGCCGTGCTGGATCGCATAGCGGCGCGCGGACTCCGCCTCGGTGGTGCGGTCCGCGGGGAGCTTGCCGCCGGTGACCAGGAGGTAGGGCGCGAGGCCCTCCTCGAACAGCGCGACGGCATGGTCGAGGCGGGCCGCGAAGACCCCGCCGGGCACGCCGTTGAACTGGGCCGCACCGAGCACGACGATCGCGTCCGCCGGCCGGCGCTCGTCACGGTCCCCCTGGGCGCCGATCCGGTAGGCCATGTAGGCGAGCAGGGCCGCCGATGCGATAGCGGCGGCAGCGATCACCCGCACGATGCGCTGGGGCACCGGAGCGCGAGTCACCGACTCAGCGGCCGTGGCACTTCTTGTACTTGAGCCCGGAGCCGCACCGGCAGGTGTCGTTGCGCCCGATCTTGGCGCCCGACGGTGTGTACCCCGGGCGCGCCTGCTGCCCGCCGGCGGCCGCCACGCCGGCGCTCCCGGCGGTGCCCGAGACGCCCGGTCCCGCCATCGTCCGGACCCCCGGGCGGTTGGTCGCGCTGCCGGTCCCGCCACTCAGGATCGCGCCCCCGCCAGCCGCCGAGGCGCTTCCGAGCGCGCCCTGCGCCCGCTGCCCCGGCCCCTGCATCGCGAAGACGCCGCCGGGCTGCTGCTGCTGTTGCTGCTGGATGGAAACCCGGAAGATCGTGCTCGCGACCTGGTGCCGGATGAACCCCGAGAGCTCCTCGTAGAGGCGGAACGCCTCCTTGCGGAACTCGTTCAAGGGGTCCTGCTGGGCGTACCCACGGAGCCCGATGCCCCGGCGCATGTCGTCGATCTCGGTGAGGTGGTCCACCCATAGCGAGTCGATCGTCCGGAGGAGCACGAAGCGCTCGACCGTCGCCCACATCTCGGGCCCGATCTCGGCCTCCTTGGCCTCCAGGAGCTCGTCGGCGACCTCCTTGAGGTGCTCGGTGATGGCGCTGGCGGACTTGAGGTCCAGCAGGTCGTGGGGATCCGCCCGGTCCTTGCCGATCCCCATCCGCGCAAGCTCCACCGCGAGCTCGGCGACGCTCTCCTCCGTGGCGGCCTCGTTGGGGCCGCCGAGATGCTTCTCGACCAGCTCCTCGATGTCCTCGTCGAGGAAGATCCGGATGGTCTCCGTCAGGTCCTCGTTGCGGAGGACCTTGTCCCGCTCCGCGTAGATCGTCTCGCGCTGGCGGTTGATCACGTCGTCGAACTCGACCACCCGCTTGCGGATGTCGAAGTTGAAGCCCTCGACCCGCGTCTGGGCGCTCTCGATCGTCTTGCCGACGATGCCGGACTCGATGTAGTTGTCCTCGTCCAGCCCGAGCCGCTCCATCATCCCGGCAACCCGATCCGAGGCGAAGCGCTTCATCAGGTCGTCGTCGAGGGAGAGGTAGAACCGCGACGAGCCCGGGTCGCCCTGGCGGCCCGCACGACCGCGGAGCTGGTTGTCGATCCGCCGGCTCTCGTGGCGCTCGGTGCCGATGATGTGGAGCCCGCCGGCCTTGACCACGGCCTCGTGGTCCACCTCGGTGATCGCCTTCGCTTCGGCGAGGGCCGCGTCGTACGTCGCCTTGTCCACCTCGGCCGGGTTCAGCCCGCGCTGGTGGAGCAGGTCGGAGGCGAGGCCCGCCGGGTTGCCCCCGAGCAGGATGTCGGTGCCGCGGCCGGCCATGTTCGTCGCGATCGTGACGGCGCCGGTCTTCCCGGCCTGCGCCACGATTCCCGACTCGCGCTCGTGGGCCTTCGCGTTCAGGACCTCGTGCTTGATCCCGCGGCGCTTCAGCAGGTCGCCGAGCCGCTCGGACTTCTCCACCGACACGGTGCCGACGAGGACCGGGCGGCCGTCCTTCTGGAGCTCCTCGATCTCGTCGATGACGGCGTTGAACTTGGCCTTCTCGTTGAGGTAGACGAGATCGGTCTCGTCCTCGCGAACCATCGACCGGTGGGTCGGGATCGCGACGACCTCGAGCTGGTAGATCTTGTGGAGCTCCTCGGCCTCGGTCATCGCGGTGCCGGTCATGCCGGCGAGCTTGTCGTAGAGGCGGAAGTAGTTCTGGAAGGTGATCGTGGCCATGGTCACGCTCTCGCGCTGGACCCGCAGACCCTCCTTCGCCTCGATCGCCTGGTGGAGGCCCTCGCTCCATCGCCGGCCGGGCATCTGGCGTCCCGTGAACTCGTCCACGATGACGATCTCGCCGTCCTTGACGATGTAGTCCCGGTCGCGCTTGTAGAGCGCGTGGGCTCGGAGCGCCTGCTCGAAGTGACGGGCGTAGCGCGGATCGGCGTCGTAAAGGTTCTCCACCCCGAGGAGCTTCTCGATCCGGTCGATGCCTTCTTCGCTCGGCGAAACAGCCTTGTCCTTGAGGTCGATGAAGTAGTCGCCATCGGGATCGTCGCCCTCGATCCAGTCGGCGCGGCGCTCCCGGAGCTTCGGCACGAGGCGGGCGAAGGTGTAGTAGAGGTCGCCCGACTCCTCGGCCTGGCCGCTGATGATCAGCGGGGTGCGCGCCTCGTCGATGAGGATGTTGTCGACCTCGTCGACGATCGCGAAGAAGCGCTCGCGCTGGACCCGCTGGTCGAGCTCCGTGACCATGTTGTCTCGGAGGTAGTCGAAGCCGAACTCGTTGTTCGTGCCGTACGTCACGTCCGCCGCGTAGGCCTCGCGACGCGTGACCGGGCGGAGGTTGATCAGGCGCTCGTCGTTGGTCGGATACCCCGGCTCGAAGACGTACGACGCGCCGCCGCCGTCCGATTGCTGGCCCAGGATCATGCCGACGGTCAGCCCGAGGAAGTGGAATACCGGGCCCATCCACTGCGGATCGCGGCGGGCCAGGTAGTCGTTGACGGTGACCACGTGGACGCCCCGGCCGGCGATGGCGTTGAGGATCGCGGCGAGCGGCGCCACGAGGGTCTTGCCCTCGCCGGTCCGCATCTCCGCGATCTTGCCCTGGTGCAGCACGACGCCGCCGATCAGCTGGACGTCGAAGTGGCGCATCGCGAGCGTCCGGCGCATCGCTTCCCGGGCCATCGCGAACGCGTCCGGCAGGAGGCCGTCGAGGCCGTCCTGGATCGCGGCAAGGTCGCGCTTGCGGCGGGCCTTCGCGAGCTCGCGGCGGCGCTCGAGGTCCGGGTGGTGGCGCTCGTCGTCCGAGAGCTCCTCGAGGACGACGTCTTCCTTGAACTGCTCGCGCAGCGCCGTGAACCGTTCCCGGATCTCCGCGTCGGTCAGGGCCTGGATCTCTGCCTCGAGATCGTTGGCCTCGTCGACGAACGGCTGGATCCGTTTCAGCTCACGGTCGTTCGAGTCGACGAACCGGGAAAGGAAACCAAGCATGGGCGGTCAAGTATAGGTGCGAGGTCCCCGAATCCCTCCGGCGCCCGTTTCCGGGTGCGGGATCAGGCCGGGAACGACCAGATGCCGATCCCGTAGCCCAGGACCAGGATGACGAAGGTGGCCACGGCGAGGCCGAGCCACATCCCGACCGCCACCAGGCGCGAGGTGGGGCGCATCTCGGGGTTGCCGAACTTGGGCATCTTCTCGCCGCGAAGCGCGAGTCCCCAGCGCGGCGATCGGAGCTGGTCGCGGTAGTCCGGCGCGACGCCCGGCTCGGGCTTGAGGACGCCGTGCTCGTCGGGTCGGTGCAGCTGCAGGCTCATCGATCCTCGCTCTCGCCGGCGCTCGATGCCGCCAGCAGGGTTTCTGCGCCTTCGTCGGCAGGCTCGCTGCCCTCATCGGCCGCCGGTCCGTCCTCGCCGTGGCCCGGATGGACCCGGATGTCGAGCTTCCGGGCAATGCCGTCCTCCCACAGGAGCATCTCCTGGGTGAACTCGACCTCGCTCGAGAACAGCGCGCCCACGGATTCGCCTCGGTGAATGCGCTTGATCGCCTCGCCGATGAGCGGCGCGATCGAGAGCGTCGTGATCTTCGCGATCCGCTTGCCTGCCGGCAGCGGCACCGTGTCCGTGAGCACGAGCTCCCGGAGCATCGAGTCGTTGATCCGGTCCACCGCCGCGCCGGACAGCACGCCGTGGGTCGCGCAGGCGTAGATCTCCGTGACGCCTTCCTTGGCGAGGGCGTTCACGGTCTCGATCAGGGTCCCGGCCGTATCCACCTCGTCGTCGACGATGATCGCCCGCTTCCCGCGGACCTCACCGATGACGTTCAGCAGCTCCGCCCGATCGAGATTCCCGACGCGGCGCTTCTCGATGATCGCGAGGGGCGCATCGAGCAGCTCCGCGAACGTCCGGGCGCGCTTTGCGAACCCGAGGTCCGTCACGACGACCAGATCCTCGAGGTGCTTGTGCTTGAAGTAGTTCGAAAGGATGTGGACCGCGGTCAGCTCGTCCACCGGGATGTTGAAGAAACCCTGGATCTGGCCCTGATGGAGGTCCATCGTGAGGACCCGGTCCGCGCCCGCGACGCTGATCATGTCGGCGACGAGGCGGGCGGTGATCGGGACGCGAGGCTGGTCCTTCTTGTCCGATCGGCCGTAGGCGTAGTACGGCAGGACCGCCGTGATCCGGCCCGCGGACGCCCGCTTGAAAGCGTCGATCATGATCAGGAGCTCCATGATCGACTGGTTCACGGGGCTGTTCGTGGGCTGGACGATGAACACGTCCTTCTCCCGGACGTTGTCCAGGATCTGCACGAAGATGTTCTCGTTCGCGAACTGGAACACGTTGAGCGGCCCGGGCTCCATGCCGAGGTAGCGACAGATCTTCCGGGCCAGGTCCGGGTTGGCATTGCCGTGGTAGATCTGGAACTGGTCCGCGTACACGGGCGAGTCCTCCAGTCGACCGAACCCGACGCTCACGGCTGCCCGATCACGTGGGCCCCGGACCGCCGCGGGGGGTGCCGGCTGGATCGCCGGCCTCCGGACCCGCTTCCGGGCCGTCATTGTCCTCGCTCTCGCGCCCTTCCGCCAGCCCCGGGCGGAATGCCGCGATCCCGACCACGCGATCGCCCTCGTTGAGGCGCATCACGATGACGCCGCGGGCATTCGGGGAGTAGCGATTCACGGTGTCGAGCTCGGTCCGGACCACCTGGCCCTGGGCCGAGATGAGGACCAGCTCCTCGTCGAGCTCGGTGACCTGCTGGACCGCCGCCACGAGGCCGGTCTTGCGGCCCTCGAGGCTGATGAGGCGGACGCCCTGACCGCCGCGGTGCTTGTGGCGGAACTCCTCGATGGAGACGCGCTTGCCGTAGCCGGTCTCGCTGAGCACCAGGAGGTCGGCGCCCGGCTGGACGACGCTCATCGAGACGACCTCGTCGCCTTCCTTCTTGAGGAGGCGGATGCCGATGACGCCGCCGGCGTCGCGACCCATCGCCCGGACCTCGTCCTCGTGGAACTTGGCGAGCATCCCCTGGGCGGTCGCGATGATGATGTCGTCCTCGCCCGAGGAGACGTCCACCCAGGCAAGCTCGTCCCTGTCGTCGATGCCGATCGCCCGGATGCCGGTCGAGCGGACGCGCTCGAACTGCTCCAGCGGCGTCTTCTTGATCTTGCCGCGGCGCGTCGCGAGGACCAGGTACGAGTCGGCGGCGAACCCGGGGAGCGTGATGGTCGCGACCGGCACCTCGCCGGCCTCGACCTGGACTCCCGGCATGTTGATGATCGGCAGCCCCTTGGCCTGGCGGGACGCGTCCGGGATCGCGTGGACCTTGGCCGAGAAGACCCGGCCCCGGTTCGTGAAGAAGAGCGCCCAGTCGTGGGTGTTCGCGACGAGGAGATGCTCGACCGCGTCCTCCTCGCGGGTCACGTGGCCGATGATCCCCTTGCCGCCGCGGTGCTGGCGACGGTAGGTCGCGACCGGCTGGCGCTTGATGTAGCCGCGGTGGCTGATCGTGATGACGACGTCCTCGTCGGCGATCAGGTCCTCGTCGGTGAGCTCGCGGGACTCGCCGTCCTCGACGCGCGTGCGGCGCTCGCCGGCGTACTTGCGCTTCATCTCCCGGAGCTCGTCCTTGATGATCGAGAGGACGCGCTGGGGGTTCGCGAGGATGTCCTCGAGCTCGGCGATCTCCTGGATGACCGCGAGGTACTCGTCCTCGATCTTCTTGCGCTCGAGGGCGGCCAGGCGCGCCAACCGCATGTCGAGGATCGCCTGGGCCTGCAGCTCCGACAGGTCGAAGCGGGACATCAGGTTCGCCTTGGCCCGCTCGGTGTCGGCGGACTCGCGGATCGTCTTGATGACCGCGTCGAGGTTGTCCAGGGCCTTCTTCAGGCCCTCGAGGATGTGCGCCCGGGCGCGGGCCTTGCCGAGGTCGTACTCGGTCCGGCGGCGAACGATCTCCTGGCGGTGCTCGACGTGATGCTGGAGCACGGACTTGAGCGGCAGCGTCTGGGGCTGGCCGTCGACCAGCGCCAGCATGTTCATGTTGAAGGACATCTGGAGCGAGGTGTGCTTGAAGAGGTTGTTCAGGACCTTGTGGGGGTTGGCGTCGCGCTTGACCTCGATGTACATCCGCATGCCGTCGCGATCCGACTCATCGCGCAGGTCGGAGATGCCGTCGATCTTCTTGTCCTTGACGAGGTCCGCGATCTTCTCGAGCAGCGCGGACTTGTTCACCTGGTACGGCAGCTCGGTGACGATGATCGCGATCCGGTCGCCCTTGACCTCCTCGAACGCACACTGGGCCCGCATGATCACGCGGCCGCGGCCGTGGGCGTACATCTGGCGGATCGCGTCGATCGTCTCCCAGTCGCCGGTGATCGTGTTGCGCTGGCGCTCGAACCGGAAGATCGTGCCGCCGGTCGGGAAGTCCGGGCCCGTCACGAAGCGGCACAGGTCGTCCGTGGTGATGTCCGGGTCG
Organism: Candidatus Limnocylindria bacterium; assembly: GCA_035525825.1. Lineage (GTDB taxonomy): Bacteria > Chloroflexota > Limnocylindria > Limnocylindrales > CSP1-4 > UBA5189. Next base: position 9,498 of record DATLDP010000088.1, on the reverse strand, counting down.
TCGATGATCGCGATCGTCGCGTCGACGATCTCGCCGAGGTGGTGGGGCGGGATGTTCGTGGCCATGCCGACGGCGATGCCGGACGAGCCGTTGATCAGGAGGTTCGGGAGCTTCGAGGGCAGGACGGTCGGCTGCTTCTGGGTCCCGTCGTAGTTGTCCTCGAAGTTGACGGTCTCCTTGTCGATGTCGGCGAGCATCTCGCCGGCGATCGCGGTCAAACGCGCCTCCGTGTAGCGCATGGCCGCGGGGGCGTCGCCATCGACCGAGCCGAAGTTGCCCTGCCCGTCGACGAGCGGGTAGCGGAGCGAGAAGTCCTGGGCGAGTCGCACCAGGGCGTCGTACAGGGCCACGTCGCCGTGCGGGTGGTACTTGCCCATCACCTCGCCGACGATCGCGGCGCACTTGCGATACGAGCTCGTCGCCGAGAGCCCCATCTCGCCCATCGTGAACAGGACGCGGCGATGCACGGGCTTCAGGCCGTCCCGGACGTCCGGCAGGGCGCGCGACACGATGACGCTCATCGCGTAGTCGAGGTACGAGACCTTCATCTCGTCCTCGACCCGCACCATGCGGATGTTCCCGGGGTTGTCGATCATCGCTGGGGGCTCCTCATCGGGTCAGGGTGAGCGGTGTTCGAGGTGGTGGTCATCGGGCGGCCACGAGCGGCGGCTCGGGCATTCGGCGGCCCAGGCCCATGGCGGCGAAGCGGATGGCAAGCTCGGATGCCTGCGAGGTGGCCGGCGCGCCGGGCTTCCGGCGAAGGCCGGCGAGGCGATCGCGGATCGCGGCTGCGCGTTCGGGAGCGAGCTTCGGTAGCGCGTCGCGGACCACCCAGGCGCGGTGGCCGTCGTCGGTCCGGGCGGCCCTATCGGCCTCCGACTCGAGCGCCCGGGTTGTCGCCTCGGCATCGACGATCGTCATCGAGCGATAGGCCCACGACAGCGCCTTCTGGACGTCCGGCTCGCGGTCGCCGATCAGGGTCGCGAGCAGCGGGAGGGCGTGACTCGTGACCTCCTCGGTCCGGCCCGAGCTGCGATCGACGAACGGCATGGTGGCGATCGTGGAGCCCACGAGCCGCCGCTCCCAGCGCGACGGCGAGACCGTGAGCTGCCCCAGCTCCGCCCAGCGGTATTCCTCGGCGAGAATGCCCTTGCCGAACGGGTGGGCCAGGTTGTCGACGGTGATCCAGTCGTCGGCGTCGCGCGCAGCGCGGCGAAGCAGCTGCCAGGTTCGCTCGGGCTCCGCGGTGATCGTCCGCTGGAGGGTCGAGATCGCGAACCAGCGCGCCTCGCGCTCCGGCTCGCGCAGGAGGCGGTCGCAGATCAGCAGCAGCTCGGAGGTCGAGGCGTTCTTGCTCGACTTCTCGAATGCCCGGCGCACCCCCACCTGGAGCGGCGTCCTCACGCCGTGGGTCGGCCCGATCCCGGGCGCCACGAACGCCTGGCTGGCTCGATACTCGGGGTCCGCGAGCTCGCCGAACGCCGACGCCAGGCTTGTCGCGAACTCGGTCGCGTCGTGGAGGTCCTCGGCGAGTCCCGCGCCGAGGACCTGCACAAGGTCCTCGCGTGACGCAAGGATCGCCGCGGCGTCATCCCCCGTGGAGTTGACCGGCCAGGCACAGGGCGACGCGGTGGTGGCGTTCAACCGCGGACCCCGGGCGCGGCAAGCTCCGCGTGGGTCGCGGGGGCGTCCACGAGCTCGGTGGTATTGGTTGGCGAAGGAGATTGGTCCGCGACGACGCGACGCACCCCGTAGCGGGTCTTGAGGCGCGCGAGCTGGGCTTCTGGCACGGCGACGAAGGTTGCCTCGCCGGTGGCGAGGACCTCGCGCGTCGCTGCGTCCACCACCTGGCCGGCCGTCCGGCAGGCGCGGCGATGCTGCTCCACGACCCAGCCCTCCGCGCGGATCGCGTCACCGGTCCGGATCGGCCGCTTGAACGCCACGCTCAATCGGGCCGTCACTCCCCAGGTCCCGCGCCCGATCACCGACCAGGCCATGACCTCGTCGAGGAGCGTGCAGACGATCCCGCCATGGGCGACCGAATCCCAGCCCTGGAACCGTGACGGGAGGCTCAGCTCCGTCCACGAGCCGTCCGGATCCGTGTGGAGCTGGAGGTGGAGGCCGTGCTCGTTCAGCTCCCCGCACGCGAAGCAGTGATGCGGCTCGAACTCAAAGGCCCCCTCGGGATCCAGCCGGCGAGGTCGATCCTCCGTCGGATCCACCGTTCGCCGCAGCTCAGATGTCAAGGTTCTGGACCTTGCGAGCCTCGGCCTTAATGAACTCCTTGCGCGGCTCGACCTTCTCGCCCATCAGCTTCGTGAAGATCGCGTCGGTCTCGATCGCGTCGTCCGCGTCGATGTTCGCCTGGAGCAGCACCCTGGTATCGGGGTTCATCGTCGTGTCCCAGAGCTGGTCGGCGTTCATCTCGCCGAGGCCCTTGAACCGCTGGACGGAGAGATTCTTGGTGTTGAACTCCTTGACGATCCGATCGCGGTCCTTCTCCGACTGGGCGTACTTGGTGACCTTGCCGGTGGAGACGCGATACAGGGGGGGCTGGGCGATGTAGAGGTAGCCGTGCTCGATCACCTGGGGCATGTGGCGGTAGAAGAACGTCAGGAGGAGCGTCCGGATATGGGCCCCGTCGACATCGGCGTCGGTCATGATGATGATCCGGTGGTATCGGAGCTTGGTGATGTCGAAGCTGTCGTCGATGCCCTCGATCCCGGCCCCGAGCGCGATGATCAGCGGCCGGACGTTCTCGCTCGCGACGATCTTGTCGAGGCGCGCCTTCTCGACGTTGAGGACCTTGCCGCGCAGCGGCAGGACCGCCTGGAAGCGCCGATCGCGACCCTGCTTGGCGGAGCCCCCGGCCGAGTCACCCTCGACGATGAAGAGCTCGCTCCGGGCGGGATCGCGCTCCTGGCAGTCAGCCAGCTTGCCCGGCAGTGACAGTCCGTCGAGGGCGCCCTTCCGGATGACCAGATCGCGGGCCTTGCGGGCGGCCTCGCGAGCGCGCGCCGCGGTCAGGCACTTGTCGATGATCCGGCGGCCGTCGCCGGGGTTCTCCTCGAGGTACTGGGTGAGGCTCTCGGTGACCGCGGTCTGGACCTGGCCCTTGACCTCGGCGTTGCCGAGCTTGGCCTTGGTCTGGCCCTCGAACTGGGGGTCCGTCAGCTTGACGCTGATCACCGCCGTGAGGCCTTCGCGGACGTCGTCGCCCGAAAGGTTGCCGTCGTTGCCCTTCAGGACGCCGGCCTTGCGGGCCCAATCGTTCAGCGAGCTCGTCAGCGCGGCGCGGAAGCCGGTGACGTGGGAGCCGCCATCGACCGTGTTGATGTTGTTCGCGAACGCCAGGACGTTCTCGGTGTAGGTGTCGTTGTACTGGAGGGCGACCTCGACCATGGTCGAGCCCTCGCGACGCTCCACGTAGATCGGGCGGCTGTGGAGCGCCTCCTTGTTCCGGTTGAGGTGGCGCACGAACGACTGCAGGCCGCCCTCGAAGTAGAACGAGCGCTCCCGATCGTCGCGCTCGTCGACGAACGTGATCCAGACGCCCTTCGTGAGGTAGGCAGACTCGCGAAGGCGCTGCGAAATCGTCTCGAAGGAGTACTCGGTGGTCTCGAACATCTCCGGATCGGCGCGGAACATGGTCCGGGTGCCGTGACGATCGCCTTGGGGTCCCACGCGCTTCACGGGCCCGGTGGGCTTGCCGCGCTCGTACTCCTGGGCCCAGATGCTGCCGTCACGAGCGGTCTCGACTCGCAGCCACGCGGAGAGCGCATTCACGACGCTCACGCCGACCCCGTGGAGCCCGCCCGAGACCTTGTAGCCCCCGCCACCGAACTTGCCGCCGGCGTGGAGCACGGTGTGGACGACCTCGAGGGCGTCCTTGCCGGTGGCGTGCTTGCCCACGGGGACCCCGCGGCCGTCGTCGATGACCTCGACCGTGCCGTCCTTCTGGATGGTCACGCGGATCACGCGGGCGTGGCCGGCCATCGCCTCGTCGATGGAGTTGTCAACGACCTCCCACACGAGGTGGTGCAGGCCGCGGACGTCGGTCGACCCGATGTACATGCCCGGCCGGCGGCGGACTGCCTCGAGGCCTTCCAGGACCTGGATGCTGGCCGCGGTGTAGTCGGAGCCGGCCTTGGCGCGCTTGCGGCTCGACCCGTTCGCCGAACCCGCTCCGTCGGTCGGAGCCGGCACGGAATCCGCCCGTGCGCTCACCTTGGCGTTCGGCTCGGTCATGCAGCACCCCCCGTGAGGCGCTGGTAGAGCCGCGCCAGCTCGTCATCCCCGTAGTACTCGATCACGATCCGGCCGCCCCGTCGCGTCCGCGTCAGGCGAACCTTGGTGCCCAGGGAGCGGCGAAGATCCTCCTCGACGCGTTCCGCATCCGGATCCTCCGGCCTGAGGTTTTCGGACGCGGTCTCGACGTGCTCGGTCCGCGGCTCCTTCAGCCGTCGGACCAACTCCTCGGACTGTCGAACGGACAGGTCTTCGTCGACCACGGTCGCGAGGACCCGGGCCTGCGCGTCGTGGCCGAGTCCGCCGAGCGCGCGCGCGTGGCCCTCCGTGATGCGGCCGTCGGCGATCGCGTCCTGCACGCCCTGGTGGAGCTCCAGCAGGCGCAGCGTGTTCGCGACCGTCGACCGGGCGCGTCCGACGCGGGCGGCGAGGTCCTCCTGGCTGAATTCGAACTCGTCCATGAGCTGGCGATAGGCGCGCGCCGCCTCGATCGCATCGAGATCCTCGCGCTGGAGGTTCTCCACGAGGGCGAGCTCGAGCTGCTGGCGATCCGCCAGCTGCCGTACGACCGCGGGAATGCGCTCGAGCCCGGCAAGCCGCGAGGCGCGAACGCGTCGCTCGCCGGCCACGAGCTGGTAGCCATCGATGGTCTCGGTCACGAGGATCGGCTGGATCACCCCGTGATGCCGGATGCTCTCGGCGAGCGCCGCCAGCGCCGCATCGTCGATGCGGAGGCGCGGCTGCCGAGGGTTCTCGCGAATTCGGGCCAGCGGGATCTCGATCGAGCCGGTCAGCGACGCCGATCGCTGGGGAATCAGGGCGGCGAGCCCGCGCCCAAGGCCCTGCGGCCGCTCATTTCGGACCGTCATGCCGGCACCGCGGCGTGCGTCTCGAGGCCACGATCAAGGACGCCCGCCGCCTCCATCACGCCGACCGGCGGCTTGGATCGGGCGGACGCGCCGGGCCGCTCGTCTCGCGCCCTGATCTCGTCGGCCAGGTCACGGTACGCGTCGGCGCCGCGGGTTCCGGGGGCGTAGAGATGGATCGGCAGGCCATGGCTCGGCGCTTCGGACAGCCGGATCGCACGCGGGATCACCGTCTCGTAGACGCGATCACCCAGATGGCGTCGAACCTCGTCGCCAACCTCCGAGCTCAGGCGCGTGCGGCTGTCATACATCGTGAGGACCGCGCCCTTGACCTCGAGGCGAGGGTTCAGGTGGTCGGTCACGAGGCGGATGGTCGCGAGTAGCTGGCCGAGGCCTTCCAGCGCGAAGTACTCGCATTGGATCGGGATCAGCGTGGAGTCGGCCGCGGTCAGAGCGTTAATGGTCAGCAGCCCGAGCGATGGCGGACAGTCGATGAGCACGTAGTCGTAGTCACTCCGAATCGGGTCCAACAGCCCGGACAGGCGTCGCTCACGCTGCTCAAGCGGGGTCAGCTCGACCTCCGCTCCGGCCAGCGCAATCGACGAAGGAACTAGCGTGACGTTCTCGATGGCGGTCGGGACGGTCAGATCCGCCAGCTCCACCTGGTCGATGACGGCGTCATACACCGATCGATCGCGGCCGCGATCGATCCCGAACCCGCTCGTGGCATTGCCCTGCGGATCGAGATCGATGACGAGGACGCGATCCCCGGCGAGGGCCAGGTAGCTGGCCAGATTGACAACCGTCGTGGTCTTTCCGACGCCGCCCTTCTGGTTGGCACAGGCGATCGTCTCGCCCACTCAGGAGGTCATCCGAGGTTCATTCACAGGGCTCAATTCTAGCATCGGAGCGACCGCCTCTTCCCTTCCGCGACATGCCGGTCGCATCGCCGACAACTGTGCCGCGTGCCGGTTGCCTCCCGATCATCCACGGCTTACGCGGACCACGCCCTTCCCGCCCGGGAGTGGTTCTCAAACCCACTGGTTTTGTGACAGCGCCTTGAGGGCGTCGGGCGTGTTTCATGTGAAACCTGAGGCGGTCCGTGTTTCACGTGAGACAGCCGCCGCCGGCGCCAGGGGCCGTTATCGCGTGTCACGACGCATCTGGACGTGTTTCACGTGAAACAGCTGCGTGCGCCTGGTCGAGCGGCGAGAACCACGTCGGCCGAAACTCGTGGTGGGCGCCGCCGCCGCGTCCGGCCACTGGCGCCGCGGCGTGGCTTGCGAGTGCGACCATCGACGGTCCGACGCAGGTCGTTCGAGCCATTGCCCCAATTTGATCGAGCGTGGGATACTTGCGATACGACGCGGCTGTGCCGACCGCGCGTCGCCGCGAGGGCTCCGGGATCGCGAGCGACCCCTCCACTGCCGAGGACCGATCGCCTTCACATGGGCCTCCTGTTCGCCGCGATCGGCGCGACCGTCGCCGCGCTGTTCGAAGCCACGCTCGCGTCGTACTTCGCCGTAGGAGATGCAGGCCCGCACCCCGTCCTCATTGGCGGGGTCATCTGGACCGTCGCTGCTGGGATTGATCGGGGGATCACGTGGGCCTTCGTCGGAGGACTGGTGCTGGACTCGCTTCTGGGTCGGCCGCTGGGCTCCTCGGCGTTCGCCCTGCTGGTTGCGGTCGGTGGAGCGGCCTTGATCGCACATCCCTTCCCACGCCTGCGCCTGGTGGCGCCGATCGCGGCCGTCCCGATGATGAGCCTCGTCTACTCCGCCCTCATCGCGGCGCTGGCCTCCTCGGCGCAGGCCGGACTCGGAGCGCTCGGAGCGATCGGCAGCTTCCTGCCGGGCGTGCTGTTCGATGGGCTCGTCGGCATGTTCCTGGGTCCGCTGGCGATCACGCTCCACGACCGACGGACCGCGGTCGAGCGAGCCGAGTGGTGAACGTCCGATGAGCCGATACGACGCTCGGGAAGGGACCTACCTGGGCGGCCGCTACCTGGACGGTCGCCCTGCCCCCGCGCCATCACGCCTCCGATTCCTGGCCTTCGCCGTCGCGGTCGTGCTTGCGGCCAGTGCCCTCTCGGCGCGACTGTTCGCGATCCAGGTCGGCGGGTCCGTCCCATATACCGCCCTCGCGGGCACGACGCGCACCGTGCTCGAAGCGCTGCCCTCGACGCGAGGCGTGGTCTACGACCGGAATGGCACCCCGCTCGTCTCGAACACGGCGTCCTACAGCGTCAAGATCCGGCCCTCGGACCTGCCCGAGTCCCGTCGCCTCGAGGTCATCAACACGCTCGCGGCCCTCGTGGGCGCCGACGCCGCCGACATCACGGTCGCGATCGACTCCAATCCCGGCTCCCGGTACGACCTGGTACGGGTCGCGCAGGACATCCCGCCCGAGGTCGCGGGCTTCATCGCCGAGTCGCGCTCCGACCTGCCCGGTGTCGAGGTCGTGGTCGAGACGCGCCGGAACTACGAGAAGGGGCCGCTGTTCGCCCATGTGCTCGGCTACACGGGCCCGATCGACGGCGCCGAGCTCCCGGACCTCAAGGACGACGGCTACCTCCCCGACGACCTCCTCGGCCGGGCCGGCGTCGAGGCGAGCTACGAGCAGCTGCTCCGCGGCCAGTACGGCCTCCAGACCGTCGAGCGAGACGCAGCCGGGCGCCCGATCCAGGTCCTGCGCACCGACCAGCCCCCGGTCGCTGGGAGCTCCGTCCAGCTCACCCTCGACGTCCGCGAGCAGGAGCTCGCGGAAAAGGCCATGCGCTGGGGGATGAAGGCCGCGGGGCTCAAGCGTGGCGTGGTGATCGTGATGAACCCGCAGAACGGCGAGATCGTCGCGATGGTCAGCCTGCCCAACTACGACGACAACCAGTTCAGCCAGGGGATCTCCGGCTCCGCGTACACCGACCTCCTGAACGACCCGGAGAAGCCGCTCGTCAACCACGCGATCAGCGACCAGTACCCGCCGGGCTCGACGTACAAGCTGGTTGCAGGCACCGGCGTGCTCGATGACGGCAAGATCACCGCCTCCACGAGGATCCGAACGGCCGGCTACCTCAGCCTCGGCGGCTTCAAGTTCCGGGACTGGAACAACGCCGGGTTTGGGCTCTGCAACATCTACTGCGGCTTCGGCCACTCGAGCGACACGTTCTTCTACCAGGCTGCCGCCATGCTCGGCATCGATCGCCACGGCTACTGGGGCAAGCAATACGGCTTCGGTTCCCAGACGGAGGTCGACCTCCCATCCGAGGCCAGCGGCGTGGTGCCCACGAACCAGTGGAAGCTCGATACCCTCGGCCTGCCGATCTACCCCGGTGAGGTCTATCTCGCCGGAATCGGCCAGGGCTACGTGGCGGTCACGCCGATCCAACTGCTGAACGCGTACTGTGCCCTCGCGAATGGCGGCACGCTCTATAAGCCGCATGTGGTGGGCGAGGTCATCGGGCCCGACGGCACCGTGACGCCGGTCCAGCCGGAGGTCCTTCACGAAATGGACGTCGACCAGAGCTCGCTCCGGATCATGCGTCGGGCCGGTCGGAACATGGTGGTGATCCGCCACACCTACAACCTCGTGGACCTCCCGATCGTCGTCGCCGGGAAGACCGGCACGGCCCAGTTCGGCACCCCCGACCGGCGCGGCGTCCTGCCGTTCCACTCCTGGTTCGCCGGCTTCGTGCCAAAGGATCCGTACAAGAAGGCCTCTGACCCGAACGGTTGGAAAGCCGTCCAGAAGACCGACTCGGAGCTCGCCGTCCTCGTGTTCGCGTATGACTCCGGCACGAAGGGCAACGCCGCGACGGAGATCGCGAAGTACTACCTCCAGCTCCACTACGACATCAAGAAGGATTACCGCAACCCGTACCTGCTCAAGCGCGGCAACTTCTACAACATGCGGTAACGCGAGCCAGGCATGAGCATCGTCAGCGCCCGCGCGACCCGTCCCAGCCGCTGGACCGCGGCGCGCGTGAGCGTGGTCTGGCGGTCCTTCGACCTCCAGCTCGTGACCTACGCCGCGCTCCTGCTGTGCTTCGGACTCGCGATGGCCTACAGCAACACCGCAACGGCCGGCGTCGGGATCTTCGACGGCGGGTCGGTCTTCCTGCGGGCGATGAGGTGGACGGCGATCGCCGTCGCCGTGTTCGTCGTCGCGACGGCGTTTGACTACCACTGGCTCAAGACGTTCGCCTGGCCCCTCTACGGAATCCAGCTCGGCCTGCTCGTCGTGACCTTGGCCATCGGTGGGGGCGTGGGCGGCACCTCCCGATGGGTCTCGATCTTCGGGCTCCAGTTCCAGTTCAGCGAGCTCGCCAAGGTCCTGATGATCGTGGTGCTCGCCAACTACCTCGGCAGCCGGGTCGGACGGATGGGTT
>DATLDP010000077.1:0-7900 GCA_035525825.1 Candidatus Limnocylindria bacterium | reverse complement strand
ACGAGCTTGCAGGGCCCGCACCAGGCGGCCCAGAAGTCGACGACGACCGGCTTGTCGTTCTGGAGGACCTCGGTCTCGAATGTCGCGTCGGTTGCAACCTTGATCGCCATCTGGCGTTCCTTTCTCGTCGTCCTACCGGGCGATCGACTGGAGCAGTGAGTACGCCTCGAGGACCCGCGGGTCGGCGAGGCGGTAGAAGACAGTGCTGCCCTCACGTCGCGTCGCAACGAGCCCTGCGGCTCGAAGCACCGCGAGGTGCTGGCTCATGTTGGGAACCTGGCAGGCGACCCGACCGGCCAGCTCGCTAACCGACAGCTCCCCCGACGAGAGGGACTCGAGCACGCAGAGCCGCTTGGGGTCGGCGAGCGCCCGGCCGATCACGGCCGTCTTCTCGTATCCCGATTCACGGTCTCCGATTGCGCCCTGGGGGGCGGAGAGCTCGATTGCCATCGGCGGAATCGTGTCATAACTTGCGCAATTCCGCAAGTCATTCGGTGGGCTCGACGCTATATTCCGCGAATGCCGGATCCGGATCGACCCGAGGCCGCCCCGGAGGCTGGCGTCGACCCCAGTTCCGAGGCGGCCGGGACCGAGCCCACTCCCGCACCGAGCGCGCCGAGCGTACCGAGCGTGCCAGAGCCTGGCCCGGTGGGGCCGAGCCCGATCGACGAGGCGTCGCTCGAACCGCGCGCCGAGCCCCCGAAGGTCTACGAGCTGCCGACCGCCCGGAAGGTCGTGAGCTCCGGGCTGGTCCTTTCGCTCGCGTCGAGCTCGGAGCTGCGCCGCGCCTCGATCTACATCGGCGTCCTGATCCTCGCCGCCTTCGGCCCGGCCGCCCTCGCCGTGCTGATGACGCTCGGCCGCCTCGGCGACAGCGCCGGCGACGTGGTCAGCACTCTGCTCTTCAGCCCGGAGGTCCTCGCCGAGACCCAGCCAGAGGTCGGTGGGGTGCTGCTCGTCCTGATGTTCGTGCTCATCGGCGGGCTCGTGTCGTACATCGCGATCACCGTCGACGCCGGGATCATCGCCATCGCGATCCTCGGTGGACGGGCAGCGGACAGGCCGATCCGGCTCTGGGAGGCGATCGTCCGTGCCCGGCAGTCCTTCTGGCGGATCGCCGGGGCCGGATTCCTCGTCGGGCTCATCTCGGGGATCGTCCAGCTCGTGGTGACCGCCGTGGTGGCGCTGTTCTCGCAGAGCCAGGAAACCTCGAGTGTCATCACCGCGATCGTCTCGACCATCGCCGTCGCGCCGTTCGCCTACGTGTCCGCGGGCATCGTCCTCGGCGACGTCGGCGCGGTGGAAGCGCTGTCGCGGTCGTGGCGCCTCTTCCGGGTGCGGCCGTGGCTCGCCGTGATCGTGGTCCTGTTCACGCTCGTCACCAGCGCGATCCAGCTGTTCGCGCTGTCCGCGGGCCTGGACCTCATCCTGCGGGCGAGCGACGCCCTCCACGTCTCGGTCACCGAGGGCGCGGTCCCGTTCGCGGCCGCCACCGTGCTGATGCTCGCGGCGATCACCGCGTTCGGCAGCCTCCTGTTCACGATCGGGGCGATCGTGTCGGCGCCGCAGGTGACCGGGTTCCTGGGCCTCACGTTCTTCTCCGGCGGCCTCGACAAGGCCCGAAGCCCCGAGCCACGACCGCCCAGGGGCTTCCGTTGGGTGACGCGTCCGATGCTGGCGCTGATCATCGGAACGACGGCCGTCATCGGGCTGGAGATCCCTGCCATCAACTCGATCGAGCCATCGCCGGTCGGGGCCACGCTGAGCCCCCCGGGTGGGATCGCCGCGCCCAACGAGCAGGTATCTTCGGGTACGGGCCGGCTCGCAAGGTGTTCGATCCCCGCGGGGGTTCGGCCGTCAGCTCCTCGGACGTGGACGTGCCTCCGGGCGAGCCCCGCTCCTTCTCCGACGCTGCCCTGAAGGCTTGGGTCAACCTGCCCCGAGCTCATCCAGGCGGTCGTCGTCGATGCCGAGGTGGTGGGCGAGCTCGTGGAGGACCGTCGTTCGGACCTCGGCCTCGAGCTCGATCGGATCGGGAAAGTCCTCCTCGAGCGGGAGGCGGAAGAGCGTGATCCGGTTGGGGCTCGCCGCCCAGTCGGCGGCGTAGTCGGTGCGCGGCACGCCCTCGTAGAGCCCGTACATCGAGTCCCAGGGCTCGAGGTCGTTCTCGCGGAGCTGCTCCGGGGTGGGCTGGTCCTCTAGGAGGATCGCGACCTCGCGGAGGGCCTCGTCGTAGGGCGGCGGGATCGAGGCGATCGCCCGATCCACCAGGCGTTCGAAGGCCGCCGCACGGGCGGTCGCGCGTGCCTGGCCACGGGGCGAGCCGCGCGGGCGCTTCGGCATGCGGCGATCGTAGCGAGGGCTCTACGATCCGGCGATGCGCGTCGTCCATTCCGATCGCCACCGCGCCCATGACCCGAAGGTGGAGACCTACCTCGGCCTGCCGGTGCCCGCCAACGAGGTGCCGGCTCGCGTCGAATCGATCCTCGCCTCGCTGCGGGCGGACGGCGGCTTCACGTTCGATGGACCCTCCGACCACGGCACCGCCCCGATCACCGCGGTCCACGATCCGGGCCTGCTGCGGTTCCTCGAGGTGGCCTGGGCCGAGACGGAGCGCCAGCAGCTCGACCGTGAGTTCCTCGTCGCCGACACCTACCCGACGCGGGCGATGTTCCAGGGCATGAGCGACGAGCTCGTCGCCGCCAGGCCCGAGCCGGTCGCGGTCGGCGGCCGGGTGGGCTGGTGGGGCCTCGACTCTTCCAACCCGCTCGTCGAGGGCTCGTATGACGCGGCTCGCTCCGCGGTGGATGTCGCGCTCACCGCCGTCGACGCGGTCCTGGGTGGCGAGCAGGCCGCGTACGGGCTCTGCCGGCCGCCGGGCCACCACGCCGCCGCCGCGATGGCCGGTGGCTACTGCTTCTTCAACAATGCCGCGATCGCGGCCCACGCCATCACTGCGGCGACGGGCGAGCGGGTCGCGGTCCTGGACGTGGACGTCCATCACGGCAACGGCACCCAGCAGATCTTCTGGCGGCGCGAGGACGTGCTGTACGTCTCGCTGCACTCCGACCCGACCCGCCTCTATCCCTTCTTCCTCGGCCACGCGGACGAGGTCGGCGAGGGCCCGGGTCGCGGGGCGAATCTCAACCTGCCGCAGCCGCTCCGCGCCGATGACGCGACGTACCTCGCGGACTTCGATCGGGCGCTCAATCGAATCTCGGCCGAGCCGGGCTCGATCGTGGTCGTCTCGCTCGGCTTCGACACCTATGAGCACGACCCGATCGGCGACCTCGCGCTCACGACCGCCGGCTACCACGAGATGGGCCGCCGGGTGGCTGCGCTCGGGCGCCGGCTCGTGATCCTGCAGGAGGGCGGCTACCACGTCGGCCATCTCGGGAAGAACGCCCGGGCCTGGCTCCGCGGTGCGGAGGGCCGGCCACACGCGGACTGAGCATGGATCGCGCCGGCCCTCGGCCGCCGTGCGTCGCGATGATTCCCCACCGCCGAACCCGGCTTGCCGTGGCGAGGGTGCCTTCACGGATCGGGAGTACGATCCCGCACGATGACCGAGACGCTGCCGGAGCACGTGCGCAAGCTCGTGACCGAGATCGAGACCGAGATGGGCGAGGACCACGCCCTCAACGGTCACGCCGGCTCGGGCGACCTGGCGGGTCGCGAAGACGACCCTGACCTGACCCGCGCGATCGTCGGCAGCGGATCGCTGCACACCCCCGGCGGCCCCGTTGAGGAAGCCGTTCGCGGGATCCTGCTCGAGATCGGCGAGGACCCGGATCGGCAGGGGCTCGTGGGGACGCCGGACCGCGTCCACCGGATGTACGCCGAGCTGACCGCGGGTTACCACGTGGACCCCGACCGGCTCGTGAACGGCGCCGTGTTCGACGTCGACTACTCCGAGATGGTCGTCGTCAAGGACATCCCGTTCTACTCGCTCTGCGAGCACCACCTCCTGCCGTTCTTCGGCCGGGCCGCGGTCGCCTACATCCCGCGCGGGAAGGTCATCGGGCTGTCCAAGATCCCGCGGATCGTCGAGATGTATGCACGCCGGCTCCAGGTCCAGGAGCGCATGACCCAGCAGATCGCCGATTTCCTCAACGAGCGTCTCGCGCCCCAGGGCGTGGGCGTCGTCGTGGAGGCGAACCACCTCTGCGCGGTCATGCGCGGCATCCGCAAGCCCGGCACGGTCATGACCACGTCGGCCGTCCTGGGGCTCTTCCGGTCGCGCGACCGCACGCGCGCGGAGTTCTTCAGCCACCTCGAGCGCCGCGCGCCGGGCGACTGACCGATGTTCAGCCCGGACGACCAGCCGCTCCTGCGACGGACGCTCGGCCGAATGGACGAGGCATGGGCGGCGTTTCGGGAGCGCGCGCAGGCAATCCCGGTGCAGCGGCTCGATGCCCGGATCGGCACCGACGGGTGGTCGCTCAAGCAGATGCTGGCCCACGTCTGGACCTGGCATGACCTGACCTCCGACCGGCTCAACGCGTTCGCCTCATCAGGTGAGCCCGCGGAGCTCCAGGACGATCCCGACGCCATCAACGCCCGGGCTGCGCGAACCGCCGGCGGCCGCACCACCGGCGAGATCCTCGCGGGCATGGAGGACTCCTACCGGCGCCTGCGCCGCGAGGTCGGCCGCCTCACCGACGCCCAGCTCGCCGCCAACGACGCCTGGGCCGCCACGGTCCTCGCCGGCAACACCTACGACCACTACGCCGAGCACCTCCCGGACCTCGCCGCCGGCCGCTGATCAGGCTTTCGCCCGTTGCGCCCGCCGCTGACGGGGAGAACCCAGCCGTGACGCGCCGGCGCGTCAAGCCGCGCCGGGCCTCACCGCCCGCCCGGGCAGACACAGGCCGAACCCAGCATGGCCAGCCCCAGATCGATGACGACCAGCGGGTGGTTCGTCCGCGGATCAATCAACCGGCGGCGCCCTCGATCGTCGGGCCGCGACGGGCCGATCGCCCGCCTGGACGGTCGGACGGTTCGTGGATGGACCGCCCACCCGGCAAGCCCTTCGAGCGACAGACTCGGAACGACGCCAGCGGTCGATTGATCCGCCTACGGATCAGGCGCAGATGATCGGTGGGGAACCGCGCCGCTTCACCATGCGGCGATGCCGCAAACCGAGTCGACCGCATCCGTCGGCCAACGTCGGAGCCGGGCAATCCGTCACCGGATCGGCGAGGAGCTCGCCATCGCGCGGCGCGCTGTCGGTTTGAGTCGCCGGGAGCTGGGCCGCAGGGTCGGGGCCAGCCCGCAGCGCATCGCCCGCGCCGAGCCCGGGCACGATGGCGCGCTCACGCTGGACCTTGCCGCGCGCCTGGCGCCCGCCGTGGGCCTGAGCTTCGCGGCTCAGCTCCTCCCGGATGGCGACCCGGTCCGGGATCGGGCGCACCTTGCGCTGATCGCGCGGTTGAGGGCGCGGCTCGGTGCCGCCGCCCGCCTTCGCGTCGAGGTCCCTATTCCGCTCCCGGGCGATCGGCGGAGCGGCGACGCGATGGTTGCGGTCGACGCCGGCCGTGTGCTGATCGAAGCTGAGACGCACCTCACGGACATCCAACTCGTCGAACGGAAGAGCGCGGCCAAGGCCCGCGACCTGGGAGCGCTGCGGCTTGTGTTGCTCGTCGCGGATACGAGGCACAACCGCGAGGTGATCCGGCTGCACCCAGAGCTTCGCGAGCGATTTCCGGTCTCGGCGCGGGCTTGTCTCAGCGCCTTGAGCGCGGGTCGCGATCCGGGCGGCGATGGGTTGGTGATCCTGTAGCGAAGCGGGCGCCGGCGCTAGCGACCCGAAGGGCGGAGGCCGGGGATTGGGTGGTCGCGCCTCGCCGATTCAGACGATCAGCCGCGACCGTCGGCCGCTCGAGTGGAGTCAGCGCGGATCAGAGCGCAGCTTCGAATACACGACCAGGTCGTGGTAGGAGCCGGCCCGGAACTGGGCGCCGCGGCTGACACCCTCGCGGGTGAAGCCGGCCTTCTCGAGCGCGCGCGCCTCGGCGATGTTCTCGACGTCTGTCGAGGCTTCGACGCGGTTCGCATCGGTGGTGTCGAACAGCCAGGCGGCGAGCAGCCGCTGGGCCTCCGTGCCGAGACCCTGTCCTCGACCCTCTGGAGCGAGGTCGATGCCGATCATCCACGCCCCGGACTCGGGGTTCGCGCCGTACGCGACCCGGTGATAGCCGATCGTCCCGACGATCCTCCGATCCGATCGGCGCTCGACGAAGAACTCGGCACGGCTGTCGGTGCGCATCCGCCCGTCGAGCCAGCGATCGGCGGGGATCGGCTTCGGAGGCACGCCGAAGTCGTTGAATCCGCCGGCCTGCGTCGTCCGCAGGGAGGTCAGCAGATCGATGTCCGCCGTCGTGACATCGAGGAGACGGACGTTCGGGCCTTCAAGGGTGCCGGGCATCGTGCGCAGCCTACAATCGGAGACCATGTCCGACCGCCCGCTCAAGGTGCTGATCGCGAAGCCGGGTCTCGACGGCCACGACCGGGGCGCCAAGGTGCTCGCGCGGGGCCTGCGCGACGAGGGCTTCGAGGTCGTCTACACGGGCCTCCGCCAGACCCCCGACATGGTCGTGACCGCCGCGCTCCAGGAGGATGCCGACGTCGTCGGGCTCTCCATCCTGTCCGGCGCCCACATGACCCTCGTTCCCAAGGTCACGAAGAAGCTTCGAGAAGCCGGGATGGACGACGTGCTCGTGGTCGTCGGCGGGATCATCCCGGATGACGATCAGGCGGCGCTCAAGGAGGCCGGCGTCGCCGAGACCTTCGGACCCGGCACCACGATCGCCGAGGTCGCGGAGTTCCTCAGGGCCAACGCCCGCGCTCGCGACTGACGTGGCCTCGCCCGCGAAGGACGGGGCTGCGCCCGCGCCCGGGAGGCCGAGAGATCCCGATGCCCTCGTCGACGCGGCGCTCGCGGGCGACCGGCTCGCCCTCGCGCGGATCCTCACGGGAGTGGAGAATCGCACCTCCGTGGCCGAGACGGCGCTGCGCCGCCTCTATCCGAAGGCCGGCGGCGCGCACCTCGTCGGGATCACCGGTCCGCCCGGCAGTGGCAAGTCGACGCTCGTATCCGCGCTGATCGGGGCAGCGCGCGAGGCGGGTCGCGCAGTGGCGGTCGTCGCCGTCGATCCCTCCAGCCCCATCACCGGCGGCGCGCTCCTGGGCGATCGAGTCCGGATGCAGCAGTACGCCAACGATCCCGACGTGTTCATCCGATCGATGGCCGCGCGCGGCCACGCGGGCGGGCTGGCCTCGACATCGACGGCCGCCGCGGCCGTCCTCGACGCGGCCGGGTTCGACCTGATCCTCCTCGAGACCGTCGGGACGGGCCAGTCGGAGGTGGAGGTCGCCGCCGCGGCCGACACGACCGTCGTCCTCGAGGCGCCGGAGATGGGCGATGAGGTCCAGGCGATCAAGGCGGGCCTCCTCGAGGTCGCGGACATCGTGGTGGTCAACAAGGGCGATCGGCCCGGGGCCCAGCGCACGGCCAGCCAGCTGCGAGCGATGCTCGTCGCAGTCGGGCGCGCAGGGATCGACAAGACGAGTCCCGCGCCCCGCCCCCGCCCGAAGGAGCCGGAGGTCCTCGTCACGACCGCGCTGAGCGGCGACGGAATCCCCGAGCTGCTGGCCTCGCTGGACCGGCATCGCGCGCGCGGCCGCGAGGTGGGCGACACGCCGGCCCGACTGGCACGCGCCGAGGCCCAGGTCTGGGCCGTGCTTGCGGATCGTCTCCGCGGCGAGCTGCACGTCGGGGGCAACCGCGAGGCGACCGAGGCAACGATGCGCGAGGTCGCGGCCCATCGCCTCGATCCGTTCGCGGCAGCCGACCGACTCCTCGGGGAGCTCGGCCTGGGGTCGCGCCGGGCGTGATTCG
>DATLDP010000028.1:0-44080 GCA_035525825.1 Candidatus Limnocylindria bacterium | reverse complement strand
CGGCGGGTCTCGTGGCGTTCCCGATCGTCATGGACGGCGCGGCCGGCCGCGACGGCCGCTTCGACCTCCTGGGCAGGCGCTGGGCCATCGCCGGCGTCTCGACGGCGCTCGCCGTCGCGATCGGTGGGCACTTCCTGAACGCGGTGCCGTTCCCGATGAACTTCGAGCTGGTGCTCGTCTTCGTCACGATCGCGGGTGTCGGGAGCTTCCTCCAGTCGAGCCGGATCGTGATCCCGGACCAGGCCCGACCAGTCGACGGCCCCGCCGCGTCGGCGCCAGTGGGCGAGCGGCTGCGCAGCCTCTGGGGACTGGTGACCGGCAATCGGACGTTCGTCCGGTTCGAGCTTCGATCGCTGCTGTACACCGCGGCGATCGGCCTCTCGATGCCGATCCTGCCGCTGTTCTATGTCCACGACATCGGAGCGCCAGACGCCTGGATCGGGATCATCGGCTCCGCGACGTCCGCGGGCAGCGTGTTCGGATACGTCACGTCTCGGCGCATCGCCCGGCGCCGCGGCGGCTCGACAATCCTGATGCCGGCAATGCTCGCGATGGCGGTTGCGCCCGCGGTCATGTCGTTCGTCGAGTGGCGGCCCGGCGTGGCCGCGATCGGGTTCGTGATCGGCATCTCGGGCGCGGCCGCGCAGCTGGCGCTCTTCGACGCGCTCATGCGCCGGATCCCGGCCGAGAATGGCGTGACCTTCAGCTCGGTCGACCAGACCGTGCAGAACCTCGCACTCATCGTGACCCCGAACATCGGCGGCCTCATCGCGGCTGTCCTCGGCGGGCGCGGTGCCCTGCTCGTCGTGGCGGCGGTCGGGTTCGCCTCGTTCGCCGCGTTCGCGTGGGCCGCCCGCGCGTCACGGGCGGCGGTGCGCCGCGAGTCCGTTGCGGCTGCGCGCGAGCCTGCCGCCGGGCGATCGAGCCCCGCCGCACTTGCAAGCGGCGGTGCGGACGGGCATCATCCGCGGACAACTGAAGAGCGCTTATCCAGAGTGGTGGAGGGACCGGCCCGATGAAGCCACGACAACCTACCGGCCTCGAGCCGGCAAGGTGCCAATTCCGGGCAGGTCCGCCTGCGAGATAAGGTCCGCTTTTGCCGGCCCTTCCGCAGAGGAAGGGCCTTCTCGTTTCCGGTCCCACCGATCCCCTGTCGATCGATTTGGAGGCGACCGATGACGACCGAGCTTGTCGAACCCAACGCGACCGCGGCGCGCGACGCGGACGCTCCCGCGAGCGCCGCCACGAACCGGATCCGCGGCTTCGTCTGCCGCAACTGTGGCCGCCCCGAGGCCTTCGGCCTGGCGTACGTCTGCTCGGCCTGCTTCGGGCCGCTCGAGATCGACTACGACCTCGCCTCGATCTCGATCGACCGGGCGACGATCGCCGCCCGCGGGCCCGCGATCTGGCGCTACCTCGAGCTCCTGCCGGTCGACGCGCCACCAGCGCGCGGCCTTGTCGTGGGCTCGAGCCCGCTCCTCCAGGCGGATCGGCTCGCGGACCGACTCGGGGTGGATCGCCTGCTGCTCAAGGACGACACCCGGAACCCGACGCTGTCGTTCAAGGACCGAGCGGTCGCCGTGGCTGCCGCGAACGCGCCACGCCTCGGGATCACGACGCTCGCCTGCGCCTCGACCGGGAATCTCGCCGCGGCCACGGCTGCCACCGCGGCGGCGATCGGGCTCCCGTCCTTCGTGTTCGTCCCATCGACCGTGGAGCCCGGCAAGATTCGCCACGCGCTCGCATACGGTGCGACGGTGGTCCCGATCGACGGCACGTACGACGACGTGAACCGCCTTTGCATCGAGGTCGCCGACGAGCTGGGCTGGGGATTCGTGAACGTCAACCTGCGGCCGTACTACGCCGAGGGGTCGAAGACCCTCGCCTTCGAGATCGCGGAGCAGCTCGGCTGGCGGACGCCCGACGTGATCGTCGCGCCCATCGCGTCCGGCGCGCTGTTCACGAAGCTCGCGAAGGGCTTCCGGGAGCTGGCGGCGGTGGGGCTGATCGAGGAGCGGCCGGTGCGCTTCGTCGGGGCGCAGGCCGCCGGCTGCTCTCCCGTCGCCCGCGCGTGGGCCAGCGGCGGCGAGGTCGAACCCATCCGGACGCCGGACACCTTCGTCCACTCGCTTGCCATCGGCAGCCCGGCGGACGGGCGCTACGTCATCGAGGTGCTCGATTCGAACGAGGGCTCCGTCGAGGCGGTGTCCGACGACGAGACGGCGCAGGCGATCCGTGACACCGCGCGCCTCGAGGGCGTGTTCGTGGAGCCTGCGGGCGGCGTGACCGTCGCCGCCGTCTCCGCCGCCCGCCGACGTGGCGTCATCCGCGACGGCGACGAGGTCGTAGCGCTGGTCACCGGGAACGGCCTCAAAACCCCCGACGCGTTCGAGCACGGGCTCGACGTGGCGCCCGCAACCGGCAACCGACCCGGCCTCGCGCCGGTCCTCCCGCCCAACTTCAGCAGCTTCGAAAGGTGGCTCCAGGCATGACCGCGATCAGAATTCCGCCCGTTCTCCGCGCCTCGACCGATGGCGCCAAGCACGTCACGATCGAGGGCTCGACGGTGCGTGAGGTGATCGACCGCCTGGTCGCCGCGTACCCCGGCACCGCCGGCCAGCTACGAACGCCGGACGGCGAGCTGAACCGCTTCGTCAACGTCTTCGTGAACGGCACGGACGTTCGCCATCTGCAGGCACTCGATACGCCAGTCGGTGACCGTGATGAGGTGGTGCTGCTGCCCGCGATGGCCGGGGGCTGAGCGACTACAGTTTCGGCATGCGACGGCCACACGACACTTCGCCCGCGGCCTGGTCCCGGCAGCTCGAGGCCTTCCGCGCGATGCCGGCGCGCGACCGGGTCCGACTGGCGCTGGAGATGTCCGAGGAGGTCCGGCAGATCGGTCTCGCCGGCCAGCGCCACCGGAATGAGGGTCGGTCCCGGACGGGAATGCCGCACGGCTCGGAGGCCGGGCACCGGGCGTGACGCTGGCCGAGCTGCTCGCGATCGCCGTGCGGGCGCTCGAGGCAGAGGGCATCCCCTACATGCTCACGGGGTCGCTCGCGAGCTCCTTCCACGGTGAGCCGCGGTCGACGCGCGACATCGATTTCGTGATCGACCCGGACCCCGCCGCCCTCGACCGGCTCGTCGCACGGCTGGCTGCTGAGGACATGTACGTTCATGCCGATGCGGCCCGCGACGCCCTGGCGGCCCGAGGGCAGTTCAACGCCGTGGCGGGCGACGCGAAGATCGACTTCATGGTGCGCAAGGACCGGCCCTTCTCGATCTCCGAGTTCGGGCGGCGGCAGCGGGTGCGTCTCCCTGACTCCGAGGCCGACATCGTCAGCCTCGAGGACCTGATCATCGCGAAGCTCGCATGGGCAGCCGAAACTGGCTCGGACCGACAGAAGCGCGACGTCATGGGAATGATCGAGGTCGCCGGCAGCGATCTCGACCGAGCCTACGTCGAGCGTTGGACGACCCAGCTCGGTATGGTCGAGGCCTGGCGCGAGGTGGATCGAGCCGGAGACTCGCGGTAGACTCCGGGGCCTCCCGAGCGGGAGTAGCTCAGTCGGCAGAGCGTCTGCTTCCCAAGCAGAAGGTCGAGGGTTCGAGACCCTTCTCCCGCTCCACTCTCCAACCGATTCTGGGTACGCCGTGCGCGGGAAGCCGAGATTCGGTTTGCGGGAGAAGCGCTCGTCACAGTCGAAGCCCATCGACGCCCCCCACAGCGAGACAGGTGAGGACCGAGGGCTGCGGGGCGGCGCTGGCAGAATGCCGCGATGAGCAAATCGAAGGACTCCGGCTCCTGGCCGGCCCGAACCATCTCCGTTTCCGGGACCGGCCGCGTCCTGGTCTCGCCCGACCTCGTTGACCTCCGCTTCGGCGTGACCGTCACCGCGGCGAAGATTGCGAAGGCCCGCTCCGAGGCGGCCACCGCAATGACGGCCGTGATCGCCGGCCTGAAGGCCACGGAGATGGCCGATCGGGATCTCCAGACCTCCGTCGTCTCCGTGAACCCCGCCTACGACTACTCCGGCGGCACGCCGAAGCTGGTGGGCTACACGATCACCAATCTGGTCGCCGCGACCCTGCGCGACGTCGCCAAGCTCGGCGACGCGATCGACGCTGCGCTGGAGGCGGGCGCCACGAGCATCGATCGACTGGCATTCGGCGTCTCGAAGCAGGCGGAGGTCGAGCAGGAGGCCCGCGCTGCGGCCGTCGCCGACGCGCGCGCCAAGGCCGAGACGCTCGCGACCGCGGCCGGCGTCGCGATCAGCGGCGTCGCCGCCATCGCAGAGTTCGGCGCAGTCCCCTATCCGGCCCGGCTCGCCGAGATGAAGACCCTGGCTCCCCGCGATGCATCGACGCCGGTGGAATCGGGGGCGAACGAGATCTCGGTCGGCGTCTCCGTGACGTTCCTCATCGACGCGAGCTGACCTGTTGAAGCCGAGGCGCGCACGCACGCCGACGCACGCGTACCCTGTCCGGCGCGGAGGGCTGGGAGTCGTCGAGCTTCGGCGGCGAGAGGAGCCGGCCTCCACGTTCGCGGGAGAGTGAGCTTGATGAACCCGTCCTGGATTCGATCCCGGCTGCCGATCGTCGCCGTGGTGCTGAGCGCCCTCGTGGCGACCGCCTGCAGCCCCGCGCCCAGCGTCGCACCGGGCGCAACGACCGGGTCCGGCGCGACCTCCGGCCCTGGCGGCACCTCCGGCCCCGGCGCGACCACCGTCGCGGGGGGGCCGAAGAAGGGCGGATCGATCACGGTCGCCATCGAAGGCGAGCCGGCATCGATGGACCCCGCGTTCGACTACGACTTCGTCTCGGGCCTCGCCGTCTCGAGCGTGACGGAGGGGCTCCTGAAGTTCTGCGAGAACGACACGAAGCTCTGCCCGAACCTCGCCGAGTCCTACACGGTCTCGCCGGATGGCAAGACGTACACCCTGAAGATCCGACAGGGCGTGAAGTTCCACGACGGCTCGACCATGAGCGCGGATGACGTCGTCTTCAGCCTGAACCGGATCCGCGACACCAAGCTCGCCTCCTACGTCGGCTGGATGCTCGCCAACGTGGCGGACGTCCAGTCGCCGGATGCCAGCACCGTCGTGATCACGATGACCCAGCCGGATGCGCTGGTCGAGTACGCGCTGGCGGCGACGTCGGCCCACGTGGTCAGCAAGAAGTTCGTCGAGGCCAACGGCGACAAGTACGGCACCCCGGACGTCGGCTCCATCGGGACCGGGCCGTTCAAGTTCGTCGAGTGGAAGAGCGGCGACCACCAGAAGATCGCCCGTTTCGACGACTACTGGGACAAGACCGCGGGCCCGTACCTTGACGAGGTCACGATCAGGATCATTCCGGAGCCGTCGACCCGCGTCGCCGGTCTCCAGACCGGGGACATCGACTACATCATCAACAACATCCCGTCGGACCAGTACGCGACGGTGCAGGGCTTCGCGGACGTCGACATGACCTTCACCGACTCCTACTACGGCGAGTGGATCACCTTCAACACCCAGAAGGCGCCGTTCGACAACGTCAAGGCGCGCCAGGCCATGAACTACGCCTTTGACAAGAAGGCGGTCCGGGAGCTGTTCTACGGCACCGACACGCCGGCGACGAAGGCGACGCTGGTCAACCCGACGCTGTGGCCGACCCTCGGCGACTCGTCGCTCTGGCAGACGGCCTGGGATGCGCTCCCGGCCTATGACTACAACCAGGCGACCGCCCAGCAGCTGCTCAATGAGTCCGGCGTCAAGGACCAGCTCCAGAACAAGGAGATCGCGTACTACGAGTCCACCCCATCGATCAAGGGCGCCGCCGAGGCGTTCATCGATGCGATGGGCAAGCTCGGGGTCACCATCAAGGCCCGCAAGGTGACGTACCAGGAGTCGGTGTCGCTCCAGTTCGGCGAGCACAACGACTACGACATCATCGTCGCGAGCTGGGGCTCCGACTTCCCGGATCCGTCCGGCAACCTCCGGCCGAACTTCGCCTCCGAGAACAGCGTTGCCGGCGGGGCGAACGTTTCGAACTACCACAACGCCCAGGTCGACGCCCTGCTCAAGGAGCAGAACGAGCTGGTCGACAAGACCGAGCGAGCCAAGAAGCTGATCGAGGCCCAGCGCCTGATCGCGGAGGATTCGCCGATCATCGTCACGGCCTACCCGGGCTGGCCCCTGGCGGTGAACAAGCGACTCGCCGGAGCTTCGGCCGCGTCGCTCTGGTATTGGGGCTCGCTGTTCAAGGACATCTACGTCAAGTAGGCGCCGTCGTCCGACCTGATCGGGCGACGCGCGCAGGGGTCGGCCGACCGCTCGGCCGACCCTCGTAGGGAGGGCGGGAGATCTTCGCGTACGCCCTGCGGCGCCTGGCCGCGATGGTCCCCGTCCTGCTCTTCGTCTCGTTCGTCACGTTCGGGCTCATCCGGCTCGCCCCGGGCGATCCCGTGCTCATCATCCTGGGCGGGCGGCACGTGGACCCGGCGACCGCGGACCAGCTCCGGATCCAGTTCGGGCTGGTGGGAGACCCGTTCACCCAGTACGTCGCCTGGCTCGGGCGCCTCCTGCAGGGCGACCTCGGGGACAGCTACCGGCTGCGTCAGGACGTCGTCGGGCTGATCGCCGAGCGCCTCCCCCTGACCCTGGAGCTGATCGTCCTTTCGATCCTCATCGCCGTCGCCATCGCCATCCCGCTCGGGGTCATCCAGGCGCACCGCCGAGAGACGCCGGTCGACTATGTCGGCAGCCTCCTCGCGCTCGTGGGACTCAGCTCACCCGTGTACTTCACCGCCATCGTCGGGGTCCTGGTCTTCGCGGTCTGGCTCGACTGGCTGCCCCCGTTCGGGGCCGGCGAAGGATTCCTGGACCAGCTCTACCACCTGATCCTGCCGTCCTCGGCGCTCGCGCTCGGGACGATCGCGCTGACGTCGCGGATGACGCGCTCCGCGATGCTCGAGGCGCTCGCCTCGGACTACATCGAGGCGGCCCGGGCGAAGGGCCTGCCGGAGCGCACGATCCTGGTGAAGCACGCGCTGCGCAACGCGCTGATCCCGGTCGTCACCGTGACGTCGCTCCAGGTCGGCTTCCTCCTCGTGGGCAGCGTGCTGGTCGAGACGACGCTGGGCCTGGGTGGGCTCGGGAGCCTGATCACGGACGCCATCCAGAACCGCGATTACCCGGTGATCCAGGGGACCGTCCTGCTCCTGGCGGTTGCGTTCAGCCTGCTCAACCTCGCGACCGATCTCCTCTATGCCGTCATCGACCCGCGGATCCGCTACCAGTGAGGGGCTACGCGGCGACCTGGCGGCCCCGCGACGGCATCGTCGCGATCCGGCGGTCGTCGCTGGCGCGGAACCGGGCCGCCGTGGTCGGGCTGGTCATCCTGTTGCCGATCCTCGTCGCCACGGTTGCCCCGTGGATCCTGACGAGCCTTCAGCCGAACGCCCAGGATCTGGCGTCCTCGCTTCGCCAGCCTGGCGGTGACCACCTCCTCGGCACGGACAAGCTGGGCCGCGACGTGTGGGCGCGGATCGTGTACGGCGCGCAGCCGACGCTGCTCGGGGCCCTCGTCGTGATCGTGATCAGCGGCGCGATCGGCATCCCGCTGGGGCTGGTCGCCGGCTACTACGGGGGCCGGGTGGAGGCGGCGATCATGCGCGTCCTCGACGCGCTCCTGGCATTCCCAGCGCTGCTGCTCGCGATCCTCATCGTGGCCACGTTCGGGCGGGGCCTCGGGACCGTGGTCGTCGCGCTCGGGATCATCTACGTTCCCGCCATGGCTCGGCTGGTCCGAGGCGTGACCCTCGTCCAGCGGTCCCTCGCCTACGTGGACGCCGCGCGGGTGCTCGGGTTCTCCGACCGGCGGGTGATCTTCCGCCACATCCTCCCGAACCTCGTGGCGGCGGTCGTGGTCCAGTCCACCATCGACCTGGCATACGCGATCCTCGACATTGCGGCGCTCAGCTTCCTCGGACTCGGGCAGCAGCCGCCGGACCCGGACTGGGGCTCGATGCTCTCCGACGGGCGGGCCTACCTCCTGCAGAACGCCTGGCCAGCGGTGAGCGCGGGCTTCGCCATCATGCTCACGGTGGTCAGCTTCAACCTCGTCGGCGACGGCCTCCGGGCGCAGCTCGACCCGCGCGAGCGGGAGCGCTGACGTGACGACGGGTGCGCCGACCCGGGCCGGCGGCCGGCGGACAACCGGCCGCACCGCCACGAGCGGCGGCGCGCTGCTGGAGATCCGCAACCTCGATGTCGAGTTTCGGACGATCGCCGGCCCGGTGCACGCGGTGAACGGCGTCGACCTCGACGTTCGCGCCGGCGAGATCGTGGGCCTGGTCGGGGAGTCCGGGTCCGGCAAGAGCGTGACCAGCCGGGCCGTGATGGGCCTGCTCCCCCGCCGGACGTCGACGATCCGCGGCAGCATCCGGATGGCAGGCGACGAGCTGGTCGGGCTGCCGGAGCGAACCTACCGCCGCGTTCGCGGCGAGCGGGTCGCGATGGTGTTCCAGGACCCGATGACCGCGCTCGATCCGCTCTATCCCGCGGGCGACCAGGTCGCGGAGGCGCTGCGCTTCCACTTCGGCCTGGGCCGCGGTCCGGCGCGTGCCAGGGTGCGAGAGCTGTTCGGGCAGGTCGGGCTGGATGCCGATGCCGTGATCGATGCCCATCCGCACCAGCTGTCCGGCGGGATGCGGCAGCGGGTGATGATCGCGATGGCCCTGGCCTGCGAGCCGGAGCTCCTCATCGCCGACGAGCCAACGACGGCGCTGGACGTGACCATCCAGGCCCAGATCCTGGAGCTCCTGGGACGGCTGGTGCGCGAGCGCGGCATGGCCCTCCTGCTCATCACCCACGATCTCGGCGTCGTTCGCGCGCTGTGCGAGCGAGCGGTGGTCCTGTACGCAGGCCAGGTCGCGGAGGCCGGCCCGGTCGAGGCGCTGTTCGCCGAGCCGCTCCACCCGTACACCGCCGGTCTCGCGGCGTCCATCCCACGGATCGGCGAGCGCCGCCGCCGCCTGCCGCAGATCCAGGGCACGCCGCCGGACCCGATCGCCATCCCGCCCGCCTGCCCGTTCTCGCCGCGCTGCCCCATTGCCATCGAGATCTGCCGGATCGAGCGCCCGCCGCTTCGCCCAGTGGGGCCGGCCCACACGGCGGCATGCCATCGCAGCGACGAGCTCGCGGCGGGGCTGCCGCTCTCCTGGGAGCGGGGGGAGCGGGCTTGAGCATCGACTGGACGATCGATCCCGCGCTCGGGGCTCGCGAGGGCTTCGTCGACTATGCCGGCGGGCGCACGTGGTACGCGGTCGTCGGCGACGAGGCGGCCGAGGAGGCGTCGGGCCTTGCGCCCCTGCTGCTCCTCCACGGCGGTCCGGGCGCCTGCCATGACTACCTCGAGTCGCTGGCGGCGATCACGGCCACGGGCCGGCGCGTCGTGTTCTACGACCAGCAGGGCTGCGGCAACTCCGACCAGCCCGACGACCCGGGCCGCTGGACCGTTGACTTCTACCGGGCGGAGATCGATGCCGTCCGGCGCGCCCTTGGGCTCAAGCGTTGCCACATCCTCGGCCAGAGCTGGGGCGGGATGCTCCTGATGGAATACCTCGTCACGCGGCCCGCGGGCGTCGTCTCCGCGACCATCGCCAGCTCGCCGGCCTCCATGCCGTGGTGGATCTCCGAGACCGCGGCCCAGCGCGCGCAGCTCCCGCCGGACGTGATCGCCACCCTGGAGCGTCACGAGGCGGCCGGAACGTGGGACGACCCGGCGTACGAGGCCGCGGTGGACATCTTCTACGCCCGGCACCTGTGCCGCGTGATGCCGATGCCCGAGTTCGCCCGGCGGTCCTTCGCGAAGCTCGCCCGGAACCCGCAGGTCTACCGCACGATGAACGGCCCGACGGAGTTCCACGTCGTGGGAACGCTGCGGGACTGGGAGATCCTGTCGCGGCTGGACGCGGTCGACCCTGACATCCCGATCCTGCTGACGAGCGGCCGCCACGACGAGGCGACGCCGGCCCAGGTCGAGGGCATCCTCGCTCGCCTGCCGCGCGCGGCATGGGTGCTGTTCGAGGAGAGCGGACATCTCGCGCACGCCGAGGAGCCGGATCGGTACATGGCCGTGCTCGCCGACTTCCTCGCGCGGGCGGAGGCGTCGGCGATCGGGCCTGCGCGGGCGGTCCGGGCAGGCGCTCGCTCCGCCGGACCGGGTCGCCTCACTGGCTGGGACGAGCCCGGATGACGGCGGGCCCGTCCGGCCTCCCGCTGCTCGAGGTCCGAGATCTGCGGGTCAACTACCCCGCGCGCCGCGGGTGGCTGGCCCGAGGGCCCAGGCGCGCCGATGTCGCGGCGGTGAAGGGCATCAGCCTCTCCATCGCCCGAGGGGAGACACTGGCGCTGGTCGGCGAGTCGGGCTCGGGCAAGACCAGCGCGGCGCGCGCGATCATCCGGCTGCTCAAGCCGGCGGGCGGGAGCATCATCTTCGACGGACAGGATGTCGCCGCTGCGCGGCCCGCCGATCTCCGCCGCTATCGCGAGCGCGTCCAGCTGGTCTTCCAGGATCCCTACGCCAGCCTCAACCCGCGAATCGCGGTCGGCGCGGCGATCGAGGAGGTCCTCGACGTCCACCGGATCGAGGCGACGCGTCAGGGCCGCCGCGACCGCGTCCTTCGGCTCCTCGCGGACGTCGGGCTCGGCACGGAGCACGCGACGCGATATCCCCACGAGCTGTCCGGCGGGCAACGCCAGCGCGTCGGGATCGCTCGGGCGCTCGCGGTCAACCCGGAGCTGCTGCTCCTCGACGAGCCGGTCAGCTCGCTGGACGTCTCCGTCCAGGCGCAGATCATCAACCTGCTTGAAGACCTCCAGGAGGAGCATAGCCTCGGGTACCTGTTCATCGCCCACGACCTCGCGGTGGTCAACCACATCGCCGACCGGGTGGCGGTGATGTACCTCGGCGAGATCGTGGAGGAAGGGCCGGTGGACCAGGTCTTCGGCGCTCCGCGCCACGCCTACACGCGGGCCCTGCTGGCGTCCATTCCAGGCGCAGTCCCAGCCGGGCTCGAGGGAGGAACCGCAGCATGACGCGATCCGCGCTCCACATCGGCCGCGATCAGTTCCACCTCGCCTGGGACGCCGCCATTCCGCCGATCGCGAGGGTCCCATCCGGCTCGGAGGTGGAGTACGACGCCCTCGACGCCTCCTGCGGCCAGATCACCCCGGACTCGGCGCTCGAAGACCTCCTGGCGCTGGACCTCTCGCGCGTCGACCAGGTGGCCGGCCCGGTGTTCGTCGAGGGCGCCGAGCCGGGCGACACGCTGCAGGTGGAGCTCCTCGAGTTCGAGCCCGGCGACTGGGGCTGGACCGCATCGATCCCGGGCTTCGGGCTCCTCGCCGACGACTTCCCAGATGCGGCGCTGCGGATCACCCGGCTTGCCGACGGCTTCGGCGAGCTCCTGCCCGGCGTGCGGATCCCGCTCGCGCCGTTCTGCGGCGTCCTCGGCCTCGCCTCGCCGGGTGCCGCACGGTCGACCATTCCACCGACGGCCCAGGGCGGGAACATGGACACCCGCCACCTCACCGCCGGCGCCACGCTCTGGCTCCCCGTGGCCGTGCCCGGCGCGCTCTTCAGCCTCGGTGACGGCCACGCCGCACAGGGCGACGGCGAGGTCTGCGGGACGGCGATCGAGACGCCGATGCGGACTCGCGTCCGCCTGACCGTGCGGAAGGACATCCGCGTCACCGCGCCCGAGTTCCGGACCGCGGGCCCCTTGGGCCAGTCCACCAACACCGCTCCATGGCTCGCGACCGACGGCGTTGGGCCCGACCTCATGGTGGCCGCGCAGGACGCGGTCCGCCGGATGCTCGATCGCCTCGGCGCGGAGCGCGGGCTCCCCGCGATCGACGCCTACCTCCTGATGAGCGTCGCCGGCGACCTCCGGATCAGCGAGGTCGTCGACCAGCCGAACTGGATCGTCACCGCCTACTGCCCGACGTCCATCTTCGGCTAGCTCGCCGCCGCGGGTCGTGACAGACAACCCGGCACGACCGGCGCCTAGCATTCCACCGTGCAGCTGATCGACGGCCGGCCCGTCTACTCGGCAACGGACCTCGTCGGCTTCCTCGCCTGCTCGCACCTGCTCGCCCTCGAGCGGGCCGCGCTGGAGAAGCTGGTCGTGCGACCGGTGCGCAACGATCCGTCGATCGACCTCATCGCGGCCCGCGGAAATGAGCACGAGCGGCGCTACCTCGACGAGCTCCGTGCGAGCGGCCGCACGGTCGTGGAGATTCGTCGCGACGGGCCAGTCGCGCTGGACCGCGATGGGCTTCGAGACGCCGAGGCGGAGACGGTCGCGGCGATGCGTGCCGGCGCCGACGTGATCTACCAGGCGACGTTCTTCGATGGGGCATGGCGCGGCCACGCGGACTTCCTTCTCCGGGTCGCGAAGGCGAGCAACCTGGGCGATTGGTCATACGAGGTCGCGGACACCAAGCTCGCTCGGAAACCCAAGGCCGGTGCGATCCTCCAGATCTGCTCGTACGTGGAGCAGGTGGTGCGGATCCAGGGGACCACGCCGGACGAGCTGCACATCGTCCTCGGCGGCAGCGCCCGGGAAACGGCGACGTTCAAGGTCGCCAAGTTCATGGCGTACTTCCGGCGGGTCAAGGCGGAGTTCGAGCGCTCGGTGGCGGCGGGCCCGGCGGTGTTCCCGATCACGGCAACGTACCCGGACCCGGTGGAGCACTGCGACGTCTGCCGCTGGAGCATCCACTGCCGGGACCAGCGCCGCTCGGATGACGACCTGTCGCTGGTCGCGGGCATCTCCGCCCGGCAGCGGCGGGCGTTGAAGGACCGCGCGGTGAGCCATCGTCGCGAGCTGGCCCTCCTGGATGTCCCCATGCAGCCGCGGCTCGATGGGGTTTCCGGCGAGGCCCTGCTCCGGGTCCGCGAACAGGCCCGGATCCAGGTCGAAGGCGAGGACGAGCACCGTCCCAAGTTCGAGCTGCTGGATCCCGAGCTCGACGACGGGGGCGGCTTCGTGGCGGATCGCGGCTTCCTCGTCCTGCCGGAGCCGAGCGAGCACGACCTGTTCTTCGACATCGAGGGCGATCCGTTCGCGCTCGACGACGGGGTCGAGTACCTCTTCGGCGTCCTGGAGCCGGCATTGCGCGATCCCGAGCGGCCGGACCAGCCGTACTTCCACGGGATCTGGAGCCGCGACGCGGAGGGCCGCGTCACGCGGACGGCGGAGAAGGCGGCATTCGAGCGCCTCGTGGACCTGCTCATCGGCCGGCTCGATGCCCATCCCGAGCTGCACATCTACCACTACGCCCCGTACGAGAAGACCGCGCTCGGGCGGCTGGCGCAGCGCCATGCGACGCGCGAGGAAGAGGTCGATCGGCTGCTGCGGGCGCGCGTCCTCGTGGACCTGTACCGGGTGGTGCGCCAGGGCATCCGGGCGAGCGTCGAGAGCTACTCCATCAAGAAGCTCGAGCCGCTGTACGGCCTGCGCCGCGAGGTGGAGCTTCGGAGCGCCAACTCCAGCATCGTCGCGTTCGAAGCGTGGCTGGAAGGTGGAACTGCCGAGGGCGGCGAGGTCGGCGACGCGATCCTCGACTCGATCGCGGGCTACAACCGCGATGACGTCGTCAGCAACCTCGAGCTGCGGAACTGGCTGGAATCGCTCCGCCCGATGCTCGCTGCCAGGGTCGGGCGGGAGGTGCCGCGACCGGATCCGCTGCCGGAGGCGATGGCGCCTCGCGAGCTGACGGAGAAGGAGCGCGAGGTCGCGGAGCTCGTGGCGCGCCTCACCGAGGGCCTGCCGGGCGAGCCGGGGGACCGCTCCGAGGTGCAGCAGGCCCGGTGGCTGCTCGCCCAGCTGCTCGACTGGCACCGCCGCGAGGACAAGGCCTTCTGGTGGCGGTTCTACGAGCTCGCCGGCATGACCGACGAGGAGCTCGTGGACGAACGGGAGTCGCTCGGGCGCGTCGAGTTCCTCGAGGATCGCGGATCGGCGAGCAACCAGGGCGCGAGATTCGAGCGCTACCGGTTCCCGCTGCAGGACCACGGGCTCAAGGTGGGGCGGCCAGTCATCAATCCCGAGAACGTGGAGGAAACCGGGTCGAAGGAATGCGGGACGGTCACGGAGCTCGATGAGGTCAACCTCACCCTCGTCCTCCGGCGAACCGCGGGCCAGATGGCGCTGGGCCGGCCGAACGCGCTGATCCCCTTCGAGTTCGTCCAGACGGAAGAGATTCGGAAGTCGCTCGCTCGCACGGCAACGTGGGTGCTGGAATACGACGTGGATGCGCCCGGCCTGCGCCGCGCCGCGCGTGACCTGCTGCTGCGTCGTCCGCCGCGACTCGCCAGCGTGCAGCCGCTCCAGCGGGAGCTCGAATCACCGCTCCAGGCGGCCATGCGGCTGGGGCTCGAGCTGGATGGTGGGACGCTGGCGATCCAGGGTCCGCCCGGCAGCGGCAAGACCTACACGGCGGCGCGGATGATCGTGGCCCTGGTGCGGGCCGGAAAGCGCGTCGGCGTGACGGCGAACAGCCACAAGGTCATCGGCAACGCGCTGGACAAGATCCACGAGGCTGCGGTTGAGGCGGACATGGAGATTCGGATCGGCCAGCGGCCTGCATCGGAGGATCCCACGCCGACGTGCGGCGTCGCCCGAGCGCTCGCCGCGAACGAGGTCGCGCCGGTGCTCCGCGCCGGCGAGCTGGACGTCGTTGGCGGCACCGCCTGGCTGTGGTCGCGCGAAGATCTCCAGGCGTCCGTGGACGTGCTGTTCGTCGACGAAGCCGGCCAGTTCAGCCTCGCGAACGCGATCGCCGTCGCCCCGGCTGGCGGATCGCTCGTGCTCCTCGGCGATCCGCAGCAGCTTCAGTCGCCCCTCCAGGGCAGCCATCCGCCCGGCGCCGAGGCGAGCGCCCTGGGTCACGTGCTGGCCGGCGCGGCGGTCATGCCTCCGGACGTTGGCCTCTTCCTCGCGGACACGTGGCGCCTTCATCCGGACGTCTGCGACTTCACCTCCGAGGTGTTCTACGAAGGCCAGCTCGAGCCGGAGCCGACGCTCGCGAACCAGGCCCTGCTCGGAACGCCGCCGGCGGACGGCACGGGCCTCCGATGGCTGCCCGTGCTCCACGACGGCGACGCGACCGAATCGATCGACGAGGCAGCCCGGATCGTCGAGCTCGTGCGGACGCTGCTGGATGGCGACGCTCAGTGGACGGATCGCCATGGCCATACGAACGCCATCGGGCTGGACGACATCCTCATCGTCGCGCCGTACAACGCCCACGTCGAGCGGATCGCGCAGTCGCTCACCGCCGCTGGTTTTCCGGGTGCGAGGGTCGGAACCGTGGACAAGTTCCAGGGTCAGGAAGCCCCGGTCTCCATCTACTCGATGGCGACGTCGACCCCGGAGGAGGCGCCGCGGGGCATGGAGTTCCTGTACTCGCTGAATCGCCTTAACGTGGCCACCTCACGTGCTCGATGCGTGGCCGTCGTGGTGGCCTCACCGGAGCTGCTGCGGGTCGCGTGTCACACGCCGCGCCAGATGGAGCTCGCGAACGCGTTCTGCCGGTTCGTGGAGCTGGCGGCGGAGCAGCCCGCGGCGCCCTCAGCGCCCGAGCCGGAAGCCCAGGGCCGAAATCAAGTTCCGGCCCTTGATCCCGTTTCGGGCGAGCAGCTCAGCTGGCTCGGCCAGGCAGGCCGAGGCGACGCACCCTGAGCTGACGAACGAGTAAAGCGCGTCCGGCTAGCGCGCGCGGACCGGCCGGAACCGGCCGATCTGAAGGTTCCACGGATCGCGTGCGGCCAGCTTCGCGGCGATCGCGCGATCGGGCCAGCGATCGAAGAAGGGCGAGAAAAAGCGGCGCCGGACCACGCGCGCCGCGGTGGGTCGCTCACCGAAACGCAGCGTGGCCGGCGCCATGGAAGCAGCTGGCGCGAGCCCGGTGGGCTCGCGCCGAGGCAGGATCATGTGGCGCCGGAGGTCTCGAATCAGACCGGCTCCCGACGCATGAGGTTCACGGCCCAGAGGATGATGAGCTCCAGAACCGTCCAGCCGACGAGGGCCGCGATGGCTGCGATGTCGAGCTCGGAGCCGCCGGCGGTCAACGCGTCCCTGTTGAAGATGCCGTTGAACGGGGCGACGAAGATCTGGCTCGTGTTGAGGATGAACGAGACAAGGTCGTTGCCCTCGCGCGCGTTCAGCAGCAACAGCACGATGCGCAGCACGATGAAGGCCTGGATGATTCCGAAGATGAGGGTGACGACACGACGGATCATCTCGCCGCCGCTCGGCGAGACCTCCGCGCGCTCGACCACCTGTGAGGTCCGCGTCGCGGGCGCGACGACGGCCGGGTCCCCCGGCGCGGCTGGCGCCACGATCGCGGGATCCTCGTCGGTCCGGGTGACAACCCGGCGTTCGTAGGTCATGTGATGCTCCCTCCTTACGGTTGCCCCAGCGTGGGGGTCGACAGATGCACGCTGGTCGCCATCCCTGCCAGCAGGCCCTTGCAGCGGCTTTGCAGGTAACGCCCGCCTGATCGGGACTGCCGGGCAGGCGGACGTCTCGGGAGGTGCCGCTTACATCGTCGCTTCCGGCACCTCAACGTCGGGCAGCACGTCCGGCTCGCCGGTCGCGATCCCGGAGCTCGAGCCGTTCTCGATTCGCTGGCCGAGCTTCTCGGGCAGATCCTCGTTGCGATCAGAGGGGACATCCTGGCGATCCGCACCCGGGAGCCCGAGGTCGGGCCGGCCTTCGGCAGGCTCGCTCGAGCCCGCGGGCATGGACGGACCGGTGCTCGTGTCGGCTGGTCGTGGCTGCATCTCGAGCCTCCGTGTGAACGTCGATCGATCGGAATGTCGATGGCTGACGGCTCGGGCTCGCCCGCGCCGCGTGTCCACGGTGAGGGAGCAGGCATCCCGGTCGCGGCGGCCTGCGGTCCGTGGCAGTTGCAGCCAACTTGCGGACCGGGGCCCGCGGGCGCGGCCGTGCTCGTGCTCCTGCTCGGCCGCGGCGCTCGCTCGCTCGTACTCACCGGCCGCCGGCGACACACGGCTGCAACGGCAGCCATCCCGCGCGTTGTCAGGGCGTGCCCCTGCCGGGGCGCACGATCCGGGAAACACCGCAGGAGGACATTCACCACATGACTGCCATCGTGCTGCCAAATATCGACAAGGCCACCGTCGAGGACCTGATGAAGCGAATCCCCGACGTCCGGGAGATCGACCTGTCGGCGCTCAAGAAGCTCGACCTCAAGAAGATCGACGTGCCCCGGCTCGAGAACGCCGGCAAGAGCGCCGATGACGCCATCGACCGCCTGCTCGGTCGCTCGCGCGCGCCCGTGTGGCCCTGGGTCGCCGCAGGGATCGGCCTGGTTGCCATCGTTGGCGCCGCCGCCGCGTTCCTTACGTGGCTCCGCCGTCCCACCTTCGACAGCAGCGAGCCGTGGACGACACCCTCGGCCACGCCTGAAGAGTCCACGCCCTTCACCGACGTCCAGTCCGACCTCGGCGAGCCCGGCCATGGCCTGACGGCGGCCGAGACCTCGCTGACCTCGTCGTATCCGAACGAGGAAGCCTGAACGTTCCAGAACCGGCCGGCGACGAGCCCCACAGCACGATGCGTCTGCGAGGGGCTCGCAATGCCGGCGCCCTCTGCCTCCGCCGAGTCCGCAATGCCCGATGCCGAGACTGACGCTCGGCTCGTGACGCGGACGACGCGGGGGTGGAGACCTCCGAGCTGAGTATCACGGGACCTTCGAAACGGTCCAATCGAGCGGTCCGGTCTTCCGGGCCGCTCGACCGATTCCCGGCGCGAAATCCCTTCCCGGGGCGAGCTGCAGAAAAGGAAGAGCGCCGAGGCTGGGGAGGGCAGCCTCGGCGCTCGTCGGACCCGGTCGCCGCAGAGGGAACGGCGGGGTCGATGGTGTGGTCGTGGGGTGAGCCTCGACCTTAAGGCGGGAGGCGCGACCTCGGAGCGACACAGGTCGGGCCCGCCGTTGCAGCCCTCTGTCAGGGCAGTTCGGATGGCGGCCTCGCCCGGTGCGGCCCGGCACCACTGGGCCCACCGTGTTACCGCGCTGCGAGGGTCCAGCGGACCGCGATTGCGTGGCCGATGCGGCCAAGGCCCGAACCTCTCAACAAGGACAGGGGAGCTGAGCTCGAAGATCCGGTGACTGAAGGTCGACCGCCAAAGGAGTGCCCAACCGTGAGCCTGCACACGATCGTCCACGAAGGTTTCATGGGTCGCCGCAACGCCCGCCCCGCCACCGCGGCGGTGCTCCAGCCGCCGCCCAAGGCGCTGTCCGTCCGCCTGACTGGAGCCTCGATGCGGGTCCTGGAGACCGGCCTCGCCCTCTCCGCAATCGCCACGGCCGTCCTGCTCGGACTCGCTCGGTAAAGCCTGCTGCCCCGCAGCCGTGGCCCTGTAGGGCGCCGCGCCCAGGGCGCAGTACCTCGGGGCGAGCTTGTCCTCGGCCGTCGCTCCTCGGGCGCGAATTGCGCCACCAGCCAGGGAGCTAGCGGTCCTCCTCCATCGCGCGTAGCGCGAAGCCGAACTCGGCACCGCCACCCGGGCGGTTGGTGGCCCAGATGCGGCCATCCATCGCCTCGATCAGGCGTGAGCAGACGAACAGCCCGATCCCGGATCCACTGATCTTGCGGGCGACGGTGGGTGATCGGTAGTACAGATCGAAGAGGTGGTCGGCCTCGTCAGCCGGGAAGCCGGGGCCGCGATCGAGCACCCTGACCACCACCTCGTTCGGATCCTCTCCGGCGACCGCCTCGACCACCGCGGTCGAGCCCGGCCCGCCGTACTTCATGGCGTTGGCGAGGAGGTTCCGCACGACCTGCTCCACATACGTCGCGTCGCCGGCCACCGGCGGCAGGTCGGGCTCGAGGTGGACCTCGAAGCTGCCCTCCGGCCACCGACCCTCCTCTGACCTGGCGACGGCTGGCAGGACCCGCTGCAGGAGGACCGGCTCGCTGCCGATCTCCAGCGCACCCTCACCGAAGCGGGTGAGGGCCACGACGTCCTCGACGAGCCGGTGCAGGCGCTCGGCCTCACCGTGGATGTCCTCGAAGATCTCCATCCGGACGGGCTCGGGCAAGCCGCCTTCGCGCGCCAGGAGCTTCGAGCCGGCGTAGATCGTGGTGATCGGGGTCCGGAGTTCGTGCGAGAGCATCCCGATGAAGGCATCCCGCGCCTGATCTCGCTCACGGGCCGCAGTGACGTCGCGGATCACCACGATCGCGCCCCCGGAACCGGCCTCGCCCTTTTCGTCGACCGGGTACGAGGCCACCTCAAGCCAGCGTCCGCTCTCGCCCGCAAGGCGAGCCTGCACGGCCCCGGACCGCAGCCGCTCGCGGAGATCGCCGGCATGCTCGAACCGTCCGAGCAGCGTCTCCAGCTCGACGCCCTCGATCGTCCCAAGCATCCGCCGGGCCGCGCGGTTGGCATGGGTGATCACGCCCCGCCGGTCGACGACCACGATTCCCTCGCCGATCGCCCCGATGATCGCGTTGAGCTCGGCGGCTCGCGAGCGCTCCGAGCGGATCAGCTCGGCGAGCCGGGCTTCGTCCGCGAGCCGCTGGCTGAGGGAGGCCGCGAGGCGCGTTCGCTCCCGGTCGCGCTCGTCCTCGGCGCGCTTCCGTCCGGTGATGTCGTGGAACGCGTTGACCGCGAACTCGAGTCCGCCATCGCGACCGCGCAGGGGCACCGCGCTGACGACGGACCAGCGGTCCTCGCCGGTCTCCCGAATCCGGAACCCGACGACGCGATCGTGGGGCGGCTCGCCACGCAGGACGCTCGACCCGGGCAGCGACGATGACGGCAGCGGCTGGCCCGCCTCGTCCACCAGCTCGAACCGGGCGAGGATCTCTGCGCGGCTTGACCGGAGCAGCTCCTCGGCGGTCGCGAAGCCGCACGCCCGCGCCGCGGCGTCGTTGGCATACACGATCCGGCCGTCGGCGGCCTGCACGGTGATGCCGTCGGCGACGACGTCGACGATGCTGCTGATGAGGGCCGGGTCGAAGCCGGCGAGCGCCCCGGTCGCGACGTTCGTCTCGGCAGCCGGCTGCTGGCCCATCACTGCGGGGAGGCCTCGGGGGCGGGCGGCGGGGGCTTGGTCGGCTTGGGGCCGTGGCCGCCGCCGTTCCCGTTGCCGGGGTCCCCGGTCGGCTGGGGCTTCGGCTGGGCGCATGGCCCGATGAGCGGCCCACCCCACGTCCCGGACCCGAACCAGTACGCGATGGTCGAACCAAGCGCGCCGCGGGTCCCGACCCCGCGATGGGCCCGCCGAATCCAGTCGGCCACGTCATCGTCCCAGCGCGAGGGGCCGAGCTCCGCCTTGACGGGGTCGACCATCCAGCCGGCGCAGCCCCGCGTATAGAGGAGCCCCGGCTCGTCGACGGCGCGCTTCGCGCCGGGCTGCGTGCCGTCGATGAACCACTCGCGCACGGTCGCCCGCGTCCAGGGACCGGGCTCGCCGCCGCTCCAGCGATCGACGGTGGCGCGAACGACGTCCTTCGGCTCCTTGAAGTCCGCGACTGGCATGTCCTCGGAGTAGTCGCGCAGGAACGCGTGCCAGACCTGGCCGGCGGTCGTCAGCGAGGTCGCCTGGACTCGGGTCCGCGGCGCCGAGTGATCGCTGTTGCCGATCCAGACACCGACGGCGACGGCCGGCGCATCGGGGTCCTCCGGCGGGGCGAGGTAGCCGTAGGTCGAGAAGTCCTTCCGATCGTCCGCCGTGCCGGTCTTGGCGGCTGCCGGCCGACGCTGTCCGTCCGGACCGTTGCGAATGGCCAACGTCTGGGACCAGTAGCGGTTCTGCTCGGGGTCCGTGTTGCCGGCGAGGATGTCGGTCGTGAGAAAGGCCGCCTGGCGCGAGACGGCCTCGATCCCATCGGGCTCCGCAGGGGCTCGATAGACCGCGGCGTCCCCTGGGCCGTCGACGGAGAGGACCATCCGGGTGGGAACGTGGATCCCGCCGTTCCCGAGGCTGCCGAAGGCGCCTGCCAGGTCGATGGGACGGGTTTCGACCGTTCCGATCGCGGCCGCGAGCCCCGCCTGTACGAACCTGGTCCTGCCACCCAGGAAATTGAGCCCCAGCTTCTCGGCCACGTCGGCGACCGGCTCGTTGCCGACGCGTTCGAGCGCCCGGATCGCCGGAAGGTTCAGGGACTGCTGGAAGGCGTCACGAAGCAGGACCGGCCCGCGCTCGAGCTCGTCCGCGTCCTTCGGTGCCCAGCCCCCGCCGAAGTCCGTCGAGATGTCGAGCAGGAGGCTGCCCGGCGTCAGGACCTTCTGGTCGAAGGCCGTGGTGTAGACGATCGCCTTGAATGCCGAGCCGGGCTGGCGGGAAGCGGCGGCGGCGTCGTGCTCCGGCGCGAACTGCGGGCTGGTGAGGTCATCCCGGTAGTAGCCCGCGCTGCCGACGTAGGCGAGCACGTCGCCGTGGCGGTAGTCGATGGCCACCAGCGCGCCGTTGTGGAGGTCCTTGCCGCGGAGGGCCCGGATCCAGGTCCGGTCCGACTTGCGGAAGTCCATCGATTCCAGGAGGTCCTCGGCGTCGTCCTTCTGGATGTTCGGCAGGATCGCGGCGCCGTAGAGGTAGCGCTCGCCGAGCTGCTGGGCCTTCCAGTCGAGCGTCGTGATCACCCGGTACCCGCCGGTCTCGACCGCGTCCAGCCCGCCGACGACCCTCGCGAGCTCGTCCCGGACGGCCCACGAGAAATGCGGGGCCCGCATGAACGTCGGCCGCTCACCGGCAAGGACCACGGGCTCGGCGAGGGCCGCGTCCAGCTGCTGGGGCGTGAGATGGGTCCAGCGCGAGCCCGTGGAGGCCAGCTGGCGGAGGACGTAGTCCCGGCGCACGACCGCGGGCGCGTCCTTCGCGACGACCAGCCGGCCCTCCGCGTCCTTGGCGGCGTAGCGGTATGGGTCGTACACGGATGGGGCCTTCGGGAGCCCGGCAAGGAGCGCCGCCTGGGCCGGCGTCAGCTCGGCGAGGTCGTGGACCCCGAAGTAGATCTCGGCGGCGGCCGCGATCCCGTAGGCCTCGTGGCCGTAATAGATCTCGTTGAGGTAGGCGGTCACGATCTTCTGCTTGCCCGCTTCGCCCGGGAACGCAGCGGTCAGGCGCGAGGACTGCAGGACCTCGAGCACCTTGCGCATGTATCGGTCGGGGGACTCGAGCACGTCCTGCGGGAGCAGTCGAGCTCGAACGAGCTGCTGCGTGATGGTGGAGGCGCCGCGCTCCGTCGAGCCCTCGGCGGAGACGTTCTGGAACGCCGCGGCGACGATGGCGGCCGGGTCGAACCCGTCGTTCTCCCAGAAGGTCCGATCCTCGGCGGTGGTCGTGGCATCGAGCACCAGCTCGGGAACCTCGGAGAAGGCCACCACGCGGCGGTGCTCGCGCTGGAAGCGGGCCAGCTCCACCGTGCCGGTTCGGTCGTAGATGACCGTCGGCTGGCTGAAGGTCAGCTGGTCCAGCTGGGCGGGGTCGGGCAGGTCGCTCGCCAGCGAGCCGATCACCCCGGCGGTGACCACCGCCGCTGCGCCACCTGCCGAGCCGATGGCGAGGAGCAGCGCCAGCAACAGCGTCAGGATGATGCGAATGACGGGGAGGCCGCGCGGACGCCGCGACGGGGCGCTGGCCCGTCGAGCCGCGAGGAGCGCGCGCGTCCGCGGCGACAGCCGAATCGGCGGTCGCCCGGTCGGCAGCCTGCGCGCGGAGCCCGTCATGCGGTTGTCGATCTCCAGGGCCGGGTCAGCGAACGATCCGGCGGGTCTTCACCATCGCCTGGAGGAACCGCAGGTGCTCGATCTCACGGACGGACCAGCCACTCCGCGACGGCTTGAGGCCGTGCGCAAGCGCGACGAGGTTGCCCGCCTCGCGCTCCGTCCAGCCGCCGGCCTCGAGATGCCAGACCAGGGATCTCGCCCTCGGCGAGGTGACGTCGGGCGCGAGCATTGCGATGTGCTCCAGGTCATCTCCCAGGAGGGAGCTGCCCCAAGCGTCCGCGAAGCGGGTTCGCAGCGGTGCTAGTCGGGGACCGGCGACCCTTGCAGTCGGCTGACACGGCCGGGTCTGTCGCGGCCATGCGATGTCCAGTGGACAGAATGCCGCGAGGGCCCAGCCATGACAGCCTCGGGCGAGCCGGTCATCATGGGTGCCGTGGCGCAGCCCCTCCTTGATCGCGCAGCAGCCGTGACGACCTTGCTCCCGCCCCCATCGCCGGTCATCGTGCCGGCAACCGACCTGGGCGGGGTCGGCGTGCTCAAGCACGGCAACCTCTTCCTGCTGTCCGACCCGTTCGGGGATGTCCATCCGGATTCCCGGGGCCTTGGGCTGTATGACCTGGACACGCGCGTGCTGTCGTGCGCCGTCCTCCGCATCAACGGGGTGCGGCCAACCCTCCTGCGGGCCCAGTCCGCGGCCAACCACCTCAGCACGATCCAGCTGACCAATCCCGAGTACCGCCGGGACCCGTCGAGCAAGTCGGATGCCGGTGAGGCCCTCGCGCTCCGCGCGATCTCGGTGACCCGGCGGCGCTGGATTGCCGGAGGCCTCGCGGAGCACATCGAGGTCACCAACTACAGCTCCGCCATCCAGCACATCGAGCTCGACCTGGACCTCGACGCCGACGCAGCCGACATCTTCGAGGTCCGCGGCCGCGTCCGGGAGCGTCGCGGCACCTACCGCCAGACGGAGGTGACGCCCGAGCTGGTGACCTTTGCCTACGAGGGTCTCGACGGCCTGGTCCGGAGCACCCTCGTCGCCTGCAGCCCGGCGGAGGTCTCCGCGATCCAGCGCGACGGCGGCGCGGGCGGCGAAGGGTCGGTCCGCCTGCGGTGGTCGCTCGATGTCGCGCCCGGCGAGCGAGCCGGGGTGCGCTGGCAGGTGTCGACCACCCTGACGCCGGCGTCCGGAGCCCGCCGATCCCACGAGGAGGTCCCGACGCGCCTGGCGCAATCCGTCGCCGGTGGCGACGCCGATCGCGGGCCGGACCGCCACGGCGAGATCGCCGAGCCTGCCGCCGCGGAGGCCGAGTACGGCCACTGGAACGAGCGCTGCGCCCGGATCCGATCCGACGGCGAGCTGCTGGACCTGGCGATCCGGCGCTCCATCGCGGACCTCCGACTGCTTCGCAACGACGGCCCGATGGCCGGCGAGCACTACGTGGCGGCGGGCGTCCCGTGGTTCACCACGCTCTTCGGGCGCGACAGCATCATCACGTCCCTCCAGGTCCTGCCGTTCATGCCGGACGTGGCCCGCGAGACCCTCCAGGTCCTCGCGAACTGGCAGGCGACGGAGGACGATCCGGAGCGCGACATGGAGCCCGGCAAGATCCTCCACGAGCTCCGCGTGGGCGAGCTCGCGCGCACGGGCGAGCTGCCCCACCGGCCGTACTACGGCTCGGTCGACTCCACGCCGCTGTGGCTCATCCTCCTCGACGAGACGTATCGCTGGACCGGCGACCTCGACCTCGTTCGGTCGCTCTGGCCGAACGCTCTGGCCGCGCTCGAGTGGCTGGATCGCTACGGCGACCAGGACGGCGACGGCTTCGTCGAGTACGAGCGACGCACCCCGGCGGGCCTCCTCAACCAGGGCTGGAAGGACTCCGGCGACGCGATCCGGCATCGCGATGGCACCCTCGCCGTGGCCCCGATTGCGCTTGTCGAGATCCAGGGCTACGTCTACGACGCGAAGCGCCGGATGGCCTCGCTCGCGGAGCGGCTCGGCGACAAGGCCCTCTCGAAGCACCTCGCGGCCGAGGCGGCCGAGCTCCAGCAGCGCTTCGACGAGGCGTTCTGGATGCCGGACGCGAACTTCTACGCAATCGCCCTCGACCGGGACAAGCGCCAGGTAGGGACGATCGGCTCGAATCCCGGTCACTGCCTGTGGAGCGGGATCGTTCCGCCGGAGCGCGTGGATGCCGTCGTCGACCGGCTCCTCGATCCGTCGATGGACTGCGGCTGGGGAATCAGGACGTACGCGTCGGGGCAGCCCGGCTATAACCCGGTCGGCTATCACACCGGCACGGTCTGGCCCCATGACAACGCGCTCATCGCGGCGGGGATGAAGCGGGTCGGCCGGCACGACGCGGCCGATCGCGTGGCCTCGCGGATCTTCGAGGCCGCCCAGCACTCCCCGGACTTCCGGCTCCCGGAGCTGTTCTGCGGCTACGACCGGGGGCTCGCCGACGTGCCGGTCCCCTATCCCGTCGCCTGCTCGCCACAGGCCTGGTCGGC
This sequence comes from Candidatus Limnocylindria bacterium, assembly GCA_035525825.1. Taxonomy (GTDB): domain Bacteria; phylum Chloroflexota; class Limnocylindria; order Limnocylindrales; family CSP1-4; genus UBA5189. Next base: position 18,810 of record DATLDP010000028.1, on the reverse strand, counting down.
CGCCACCGCCCTGTCGCTGCTCCAGACGATGCTCGGGATGCACGCCGACGCAGCCCGGGACATCCTGGAGCTGGATCGGCCGCACCTGCCCGCGTGGCTCGGCAAGGTGACCGTGCACGACCTGCGAGTTGGCGAGCGCAGCGTGGACCTGCTCTTCCACCGCTGGCGCGGCAACACCACCTCGGCGGAGGTCCTCCGCCGCGACGGCCCCCTGGAGCTCGTCATCCGCATCTAACCCCGGTCGCAGCTGCCGTCGGCCAGCGCCCGCCGGATCGGGGTCGGCAGCGTGCTCAGGCTGTGCTCAACCGTCCCCGAGCGCCAGATTCGCGCTCGTCAGGCGATTGCAACGGCTCTTGCCGGTCGCGTTGTCGTCGGTTGCCCCTTCGCCCGCCACAGTGGAGACCGGTCCTTCGGGACTGACTCACACCGACCGTAGGGACGGAGGTTCTTCATGAGCATCATTGCGTGGATCGTGCTCGGCGCGATCGCCGGCTACCTGGCCGGATTCCTCGTCAAGGGTGACGAGGGCATGGGCGTCATCGGGCACATCGTGCTCGGCATCGTCGGTGCCCTGGTCGGCGGCTTCCTCGCCGGCGCATTGTTCGGCAACGACCCGATCGACGGGGCGCTGGACATCAGCTCGATCGTCGTCGCGACGATCGGTGCCGTCATCGCCGTCGTTGCGTGGAACGCCCTCACCGGGCGCACGAGGACCGGCCGCGGCATGGTCTAAGCCCCATCCGGGCCGGCTCGCAATCGCAGTCGACCCGATCGAGACTCGGCAGACGCCCACCGGTCCGGTGGGCGTCGCCATTCCCGGGCCCTGCATGGCCCGCCACCCGAAGGAGGGGCCGCAATGTCCCGGATCATCGAAGAGATCGAGGTCGACGTGCCGGTGCGCGTCGCCTACGACCAGTGGACCCAGTTCGAGACGTTCCCGCAGTTCATGGATGGCGTGGAGCGGGTGGTCCAGCTCGACGACAAGACACTCGAGTGGACCGCCAACGTCGCCGGCAAGGTCAAGCATTGGCGCGCCGAAATCGTCGAGCAGCGCCCTGACGACATGGTCGCGTGGCGGAGCACCGAGGGCGCCCAGAACGACGGCGCGATCCGCTTCGAGACACAGGGGCCCGATCGGACGCGGCTCGTCCTCCAGTTGGACGTCGAGCCCGAGGGACTGGTCGAGAGGGCCGGAGACGCGCTTGGCGTCGTGGAGCGGCGGGTGCGCGGCGATCTCGAGCGGTTCAAGGACTTCATCGAGCATCGTGGGCAGTCCACCGGGGCCTGGCGCGGGACGGTCGACGACGGCCGCGTCGAAGCCGGCGCCAGCGGTGCGCTGACCGGCGGGGTGTCGGGAGGCACGCGCACCGGCGGCTTGGGCGACGGGGCGTGACGGAGGTCTACGTCGATGTCGGCGCGGCGTCCCTCGAGGGCGCCACACCGAGCGATGAGCCGAACGGCTCGCCCGCGGCCGACCAGGAGGCGGTCCGCGCGCTGCGCTACCTCTCCGAGGCCGGGGTCCGGGTGATCGTGGTGACCGGCGGCGGCCCGCAGCCGTCCGCGACGCTTCGAGCTGCCGCGGATGCGGTGGTCGACGCCGTGCCGGAGCGCCCGAATGCACCGGCCTTCTACCTCATCAGCGACATCAGCCGCTGCCAGGGTTCCTCGGCACGGCTCAGGACGGTCCTGATCGGCGGCACGCCCCCCACGGGCAGCATCCGGCGCTGCGATGCCGTGGCCAGGGACATCCAGGCTGCAGCCATGGAGATCCTCGCCGCCGACGCGATGGCACCAAGCGCCTAAAAGGAAACCGCGCGCTTCGATCCGAATGTCACGCCGCTGCAAGCCGGCCTCGTGCCCGTCGTGACGCCGGAGTGACCTCGACGGCAGCACGATCAACCCGACGCGGCGATCCCTCGTCGCCACGTTCCCTCCCTTGGGACCCGGTCTGCCCGGCCGGTCTCCCGCCCTCCGACCGTCTGGCCCCCCGGACGGTCGTGGGCGCCCGCAAACCCTCTCGTGCTCGGATCGCGGCCGTGTTGCTCGGTGCCCGCGGCGTCGCCAACGTTGCACGCACCAGTGCGCGATAACGCTGCACGCACCTGTGCGCGGCGTTGCCACCGTTTGCCCGCACTTGCACTCGCACCCGGAGCCGTCCTCGCGACGCCGGCGCTGTCGGAGTGGTGCCGAAATGCGGGCTAGCGCTGCAGATGCTCAGCCGGTGAGCAATTTCGCGCCTGAGGCGGCGCGATGAGCCGGAGGACGCCGATCAGCGGCAGTCTCCAGGCAAGGGATGCAACGTTTCGTGCTCAGCCGCGCATGCGACGTGCACGGCGGCGGCTTGAGAAGCTCACCAGACCGGGCTTGTGGCTGAGTTAGCGCGTGGTTTGCTCACCGGCTGAGCATTCCGGGGTCGAACGACGCCCATCGGCCGATGGCGAGTGCCTGCCGACCTCGGGCGGACATGCAACCGCGGCGCCGGTTTCGCGGCGCCGCGGAGATCGAGCGGGAAACCCGAGAAGGTCAGCTGGCGCTGCCCGCCGCTCGGCTCTGCGAGGAGTTGCGCTTGCGGCGGTCCTGGAGGACCAGGCCCATCGCGGCGACGGGAGCGAGGGCCGCGAGGATGAGGAGCCGCGGCGCGCCGCCCAACAGCATCCCGATCGCGAGCCCGAGGGAGAGCGTGACGCCGGCCGAGACACGCTCGTCGGAGCCCGTCTCGATCGCCTTGAACATGTCGTCGAAGGACTTGCGCGAAGCGCGGGCGACGTCCGGTACGGACTTGGTCACGTTGTCGATGGCGCCTCGCACTTCGGCGACGGCGGCCTGCACGGGGCGGCTCGCCGCGTCCGTGCCGTTGCTGGACTTCCGGGTCGTGGTCGTGGTCTCGCTGGTCATGTCCATCCTCCTGCTGTGGTTGCAGCGTCATCGCTGCGATCGGGTTGCAACTCAACGGGCAGCTCACACGAGGCATCGAGGAGCATCCGATGGCTAGGTTCAAGTCGAGCACGGCGCCTGCCGGGCCCAACGGAGGTTTTGAGATGAGCGACCTGAACCGCACCATCCGCGACACCGAGGCCGACGTGAAGGAGACCTGGCGCAAGGCCGATGGCGACGAGTCGCTGGGCGACAAGCTCGCCAATGTCGGAGACCGGGTCGAGAACGCGGTCAAGGACGCGGGCGACAAGGTTCATGAGGAAGCCGACGACATGTCGCGCGACGCTGCATACCAGAAGGGGCGCGCCGACGAAGCCACCCGCTGAGCCAGCGGCTCAACGGCCGCCGTGGGCGATCCGCTCGCGGCGGCCGTTCCATGTCCGGGATTGATTCCGATGATCACGGTCAGCCTCGCTGGAGCCGCGCCGGAGCGAGCGGGCGCCCGTCGCCCGTGGGCGTGACCCGCTGGTTGGCCTGGCGATGGAACGTCGGGCTTCCCGGGCCCATGGCCCGGACCGCGGCGCGCCCACGACGAACCCGGCCGAGCAGCGACGGGGTCGCAGGCTTCGTGGCGGCAACCTGTGGGGTGGCCCGTTGCTCGCTGCCGCACATCGGGCAGATCTCGAGCCGCGGATCCGACCAGGCGCTGCAGTCGGCGCACGGCGCCGCGAGCCAGGTCGTGCACTCGGGACAACGCAGCCATGCGCCGTCGACCGCTGCGCCACAGCCGAAGCACGAGGGCCCTTCCTCCGCCAGCGCACCGAGCTCGCGGACCAGGGACCGCGAGCGCTGGTCCCCTGCCGAGATCTGCGGTCGGGCGAACGTGTAGATCAGCAGCGACAACGGCAGGAGGAGCGGGGACGAAAGGACAACCCAGCCGGCCGCCAGGAATCCCAACAGCGACGATTCGGTCCGACGCGTCGCGTCGCTGTAGGCCCACCAGGCGGCGGCGAGCCAGAGCGCGACGGCGGCGAGGCCGATGGCGCTGCCCAACGCGCCGACCGCGGGGTCGGACAGGATGTCGTCGATGATCTCGGTCATTGCCAGATGCAGTCTGGGGAGCAACCGTCACCGCCACGATTGCGCCGCCCGGTCGGCCCTTGCAGTTAGGTGACGCGCGTGCGTGGCTGACGCCATGCTCGGGGGCGAGTCGGGAGCGCGAGATGGCTGCGACGCCACGGCCGCGCCGTCGAGTCCGACCGTGACCGGCTCAGCGGCGGTCGCGGCCCGACCCATTCCGGTCGCGTCGGGTCAGCGCGGCGACGACGAGGTCAGCTGCGGCGAGGCCGGCAAGCACGAGGCCCACGATGGAGCCGGGCGACAGCGGGCCCAGCGACAGCTTGCCGCGCGCCGGCACGGTCGGCGGCGGATCCGGCTCGGCCGCCGCTCGGATCTCGTCCTCCGGCTCGATCGCGAGCTGGAGGCGGCGACGGTACAGCACCTCGAAGGTGTCCTGGTCGATCGTGAGGTCGAGAAGCCGCTGGTCGAGCTCGGGCAGCTCCCGGTCGAGGGTTGCCCGGTCTGCCGTCTCGAGGGCCGCGAGCCGGTCCTCGACCTTCTGCGCCTCCTTGGTCGTGGTGAACCAGGCGTCGCGCGACGACACGTCTCGCGCGACGAGCGCCCGAGCCCTCGGAACCGCTTCCTTCGTCCCGGTCACGGCGAGGTCCGACGGGTAGATCGAGACCTTGACCGCGGGGCCACGCAGCTCCACCAGGCGATCCGGCACCAGCGCCCCGATTCCCCGGCCGGCCACCTTCGACAGGATCTTCGCGGGCACGGTCAGGACACTGGGGCCCGCACCGCGGCTCGTGATGAGCTCGCCGCCGCGGAGCGTCCCCTCGAGCGTGTCGACGAGGGCGTCGTAGCGGCCGGGCCGGATCACCATGGGGATGTGGGCGTCCTCGCGTCGATGGACGACCGAGTCCAGCTTCCGGAGCGTCCCCGCGACGGCGAGCACGACGATCGTCACCGCGAGCGTGGGCACGAGCAGGTAGCCGCGCAGGACCTGCTCCAGCATCCCGCGACCGGACGGTCGGTCCTCCGGGTCGGACAACAGGAGCGTGACGCCGCCGAGGATCGCCGGGAGGACCAGCGCGATTCCCAGCATCACGAGCCGGATCAGGTCGTCGGGCACCCAATCCGGCAGTGGCAGAACGGCAAGGAGCACGGTCCCGAGGTCGGGAACGATGACGCCCACCACCGCCGCGACCCAGGCAAGCGACCCGAAGGTCAGGGCCGCGAGCCAGACCTGGCGATCCTGCGGAATCCGCCCGAACAGCAGCACCGAGGCCCAGCCCAGCGTGGTCGTGAGGACTCGGCCCACGAACCGGCCGAGCAGGGCGAACAGCGAGGCGACGATGGCCATGGCGGCTCAGGACGCCGGAGTGACGCGGCTGTCGCGCAGGGGAAGCGGGAGAATCCGGTCGGTCACGATTCCGTGGCGGGCGTTCCGCGGGCGCCCGCGTTCGTCGCCCCGGCGCCACCCGGACCCGCGGGCTCGGCGAGCCCGCGCCCTGGATCGTCTCGGCGAGACGCGTCGAGGAGCTCCACGGCTTCGACGATGTGCTGGGAGCTCTCGCGCAAGGACTGGCCGTTCGCGTCGCCGGCCCGCTCGAGCGCGGCGGCGGTGATGTTCTCGGGCTTGCCGTGATCCTCGTGCGGCTGGCCGCACCCGCAGTTCATGCACATGACCCGTCCTCGTTGCCGTTCGCTCGGCGCGAGTTGCCGCGCGCCGCCACGCTAGGACGCTCGGACCCTCTTGCGATCCGCACCGCCGGTCGAGCGGACTTGCGACCGCCTTGCAGCGCGGAGCGTCGCGAGCACCTCGAGCTCATCCTTGCGGGTGGGCCGGGGCGTGGCGCTGCCCGAGCGGCTCCGCCGTGTTGGTCGCCGGGTGCCCGAGGCCCCGCCGTCGGGATCCAGGGGGGCCTCGAGCACCGCCGGGTGCACGTAGCTGTTGCGGGTGACCGTCACGGTGTCGCCGAGGGCCTCGGCAGTAATCTCGATCGCGGCGCTCACGATTCGCTTCGCCGGCGGCGCCTTCTGGTCCGGCGGGGCCAGCCCGCGATCCACGGAGTGGCGCTTCGTCGACCCGGCGCGACTCGACGTCACCGCGCGGGTTGCGGCCTCTGCGGCGGCCTCGTTGGCGGCAACCGCGGCCTCCGCGGCGAGCCGGCGCACGGCCTGGTGAGCGAGGACCGTCGCCGTCCACGTCCGGAAGTCCTTGGCGCTGAACTCGTCGCTTCCGGCTGCGTCGCGGATGTAGTCGTTGACGTCCTCGGACGAGATGCCGCGGGCCTCGCCCTCCTCGTCGAGGTACTGGAAGAGGGACTGGCCCGGGAGGTCCTGGCATCGCCGGACCACCGCGGCCATCCGCCGATCCACCAGGGCTCGCTCCTCCGTCCGGCCGCCCTTGCCCCGGAATCGAAACCGCACCGTGGTGCCGGAGACCGTGGCGTGACGAGCCCGCAGGGTCGAGATCCCGAACGAGCGATTGAGGCGCGCGTACTCGGCGTTGCCGACCCGGAACCGGGTCGATTCGAGGAGGTTGACCACCGCGGCGAGGACCTTCTGGCGAGGGAGTCCGGGACGACCGAGGTCGCGACCGACCTGGCGCCGGATCCGTGGCAGCGCCTCGCCGAAGCGGATGATCCGCTCGAACTTGCCGCTGTCGCGGCGGGCGCGGAATGCGGCGTGGTAGCGGTACTGGCGCCGCCCACGAGCGTCGCGGCCGATGGCCTGGAGGTGCCCATCTGCATCGGAGCAGATCCAGACGTCTGTCCAGGCCGGCGGGATCGCGAGGGCGCGGATCCGAGCGAGCGTGTTCTCGGCCTCGATGGTCCGCCCGCCAGGGCCCGTGTACGTGAAGCCCTTGCCGGCGCGGCGCCGCTCGATGCCGAAATCCGCGGGGGTCACGTAGCGCAGGCCCGCGGCGCTTGCGTCGCGTCGTGCCGGCGCGGGCCTCGCGGTCAGGCGCGGCCGCCGGTCACGGTGGCGTCGAGCCCCGGCCCGACTGGCATGCCCGGTCCCGCCTCTGAGCTCGCCTCCGTGGCTGGCTCCGTGCCGGCGTCGGACGGTGGCTGCGCATCCCCGGCGATCCCCTCGTCAGCGAGCCGCTGGCGCAGCGCCTCGGCCATGTCCGGCCCGCGCCCGACCATCCGCGCGTAGAGCTCCTCGTAGCGGTCCGTCATCCGCGTCGCCGAGAACTGCTCGATCACCCGCTCCCGGATGGCGGCTCGATCCAGCGCCCCGAGCCGTTCGGCGTAGAAGGCCATCGCGGCCGCGTCGTCGCCGAAGTAGCCATCGACCCCCTCGCGGATGATCTCGGGCAGGGCGCCCACGCGTCGTGCGAGCACCGGCGTGCCACAGGCGAGGGACTCGATGCTGACGAGGCCGAACGGCTCCGGCCAGGCGCCCGGCATGATGGTCGCGTAGCTCTCGGCGAAGAGCTTGTCGCGGTCGTGCGGCGCCAGCTCGCCGAGGTACTCGATCGAGCTGCCGGCCTTCTCGAGCGCGGGCTTGAAGACGTTCTCGTAATAGTCGCGCTGGCGGGGCATGTTGCCGACCTTGGCTGCGATGCGCAGCGGACGATCGGCGAGCCGCGCGATCTCCATGGCGTCGGTGATGCCCTTCTCGGGATCGACGCGCCCGACGAAGCAGAAGGCGTCACCGGGCTCTGGGCCGAACGGCGCGCCGTCGAGGGTCAGCCCGTTGTGGATGATCGTCCAGGGGACATCCGGATGGGTGCTCGCCTGGTGGCGGCTGATCGCGACCATGCCCTCGGGGGCATCCCCGAACGCCCGATCCGCCCATGGGAGATCCAGGCGGCCGTGGAACGTCGCGACGACCGGAGTGTTCGACGCGCGCGCGAGGGGGATCGACCACCATTCGAGGTGGGAGTGGATGACATCAAAATCGGCGGCGTGCTCAAGAACCGTCTGGACGGTTGTCGTGAACCAGCCGGCCGAGTCGCTTTCGATGCCGGCCGGGCGGAGCGCTCGATCGACCGTGGGGACGAGCTTCGCGGGGACGTCCGAATCGCCGCTGGCGAAGAGGGTCACGTCGTGGCCGCGTCGAACGAGCTCCGTGGTCAGCTCGTGGACGATTCGCTCGGTGCCCCCGTAGGCAACGGGCGGCACGCGCTCGAGGGGCGGAGCGACCTGCGCGATTCGCAGGCGTCGCGGCGGGAGCGTCATGAGCGCGAACACGCGACGGCGCGGCGCGCGACAGGCCGGCTCGTGCCCGAGGCACGCATGCTGTTGATCACGGACCCTCCTTCGGGAAGCTCAGTTCGGTCGCTGCCGTCCCTGTTCGGTCGCTGCCGTCCCGCCCTCGCCGATGGCTATCGTGCACCCCGGGTGGTCGGGTCCGGCTCTCGCGGAGCGTCCGGGCCCTCGCACTGGCATATCGGGGCAGGTTTTGTTATGCGCACGTAACGGTTCTGCAATGTCGGGTCAGAATTCCCGGCACATGCCGAACGTGACACTTGCGACCTGACGAGGACCGGACGCATCGCCGAATCCTTGCCAGCACGATGCAGGCTTCTCAACGTCAGGGAGAGCTCCATGTCAACCCAACCGCTCGTGCTCGTCGCGGACGACGAGCCGCGAATCACGAAGCTCGTCGCCATCGCGCTCTCGGAAGAGGGATTCCGGGTCGTGACCGCCAACGGCGGCGAGCAGGCCCTTCAGAAGGCCGAAGAGGTCCGTCCGGACATCGTCCTGCTGGACATCGTCATGCCGGACCTCGATGGCATCGAGGTCATGCGCCAGCTCCGTGAGCGCCGGCCGGTGCCGGTGATCCTGCTGACCGCCAAGGGCTCCACCGCCGACAAGGCCAAGGGCCTGGACCTCGGAGCCGACGACTACATCGCCAAGCCGTTCCACCCGGACGAGCTGGCCGCCCGCGTGCGTGCGGTCATCCGCCGATCCGGCGGGGCCGAGCCGGGCGCCGGCGTCATCAAGTTCGACGACGTCGAGATCGATCTCGAGCGCCGGATGGTGACCCGCGGCGGCGAGCTCGTGCAACTGTCGCGCACCGAGTGGCTGCTCCTGCAGCACCTCGCGGCCAACGCCGGCAAGGTCGTCCTCCACACCGAGCTCCTGACCAAGGTCTGGGGCCCCGAGTACCGCGACGACCTCCAGTACCTCCGCGTCTGGGTGTCGCGGGTGCGCCGCAAGCTCGGCGCGGCGCCGGGCGAGCCCGGCCGGATCCGTACCTTCCAGGGCATCGGCTACCTCCTCGACGTCGACGGGGCCACCTCGTCGAGCCACAAGGAGGCCGCGGCCGAGGTCCCGGAGCGTGAGGTCGCGGCGCTCATCGGCTGAACCTGGCCGCCGTTCGCGGCGGCCACCTCGCCGGCTGCTGCCGGCGCTCAACATCGCATCCAAGGCTGCACCGCAAGCCCGGGTCCTGCCATCAAGGACCCGGGCTCTTTCATGTCCGAGGGTTGGGCGAGTCGGGGGCTCCTCGGGCCGGCTCGCCATCTCCGGATGGCCCACCGGAGCCAGGCGCTCCAAATGCTCCGCCCGTGATCAAAATCTGGCCAAACGACGCACAAGCGGCCCATCCGTCCCCGTCCGGCGACCTCTCGGGGGGGTCGCATGTGGCGATGAGCGTGGGCACGCATGGGGACCGGCTCCCGACCGACCGTGCAAGGTCCTTGTGGAGTGCTAGCGCCAGATTTGCTCACGGGCGGAGCATTGGCGACCCCAAGGTCCCATCTCCGTAGGGGGCCGTGCCGCAACCGGCGCCCGCCGTGCCGCAACCGCCTCCACCGGGGAGTGCCGCAACCGCGCCCGGCCGTGGTCCCGGTCGTCCTCAGGTCTGACGCGGGCCCTCGCGGGCTGGCTCGCCGATCCAGACGTGGCCGTCGGCGAAGCGCTCGGCCTTCCAGATGGGCGCGCGGGCCTTGGTCTCGTCGATGGCGTAGCGCGCGGCCTCGAAGGCTGCGTCCCGATGCGGCGCGCAGGCCACGATCGCCACCGACGCCTCGCCGAGGGGCACCTCGCCCTCCCGATGGACGATCGCGACCCGGGTCACCCCGAACCGGGCTTCGATCTCGTCGGCGATCTCGCCGATGACCGCGAGCGCCATCGACGGATGGGCCTCGTACTCGAGCGATTCCACGCTCCGGCCGGCATGGCTGGCCGCGGCCGCCGCCTGGCCCGGTGCCGGCGTCCCGGGGGAGCGGCGGGTCACGCCAAGAAAGCCGACCACCGCACCATCTTCGAGCGACGCGATCCGACCCGCCAGCTCCTCGAGGATGTCCGGCGCCAATGGCTCGGAGCGGAGCTCGATCACCCTGCCGGGTTCACCGGCGGCGCCATCGCTGTCGGCACCGCCACTAACCGGTGGGATCATCGCGACCTCGTCTCCCTCGTCCAGCGGTGTCTCCGGAGGCGCGTAGGCGCCGTTGCGAGCGAACCGCACCGAGGCACGCCCCGGCTCGAGCGTCGGAAACCGAGCGACCAAGGCGCGCCACGCCTCTTCGATGGTCGCGCCGGTGGGCAGGTCGAGGGCCAGCTCTCGCGTGCCCGCGATCTCCCGCTGCATCGCGAAGAGGCGCACCCGGATCGAGACGGTCGGCGTGGCGCTGGACGTCATGCGGGACGCGCAGTGACGCGGACTCGCTCGCGGACGCCGACCGGCCGAGGGCCGTCGAGCCTCATGCCCGCAGCGTCGCGACGAGGAGGCCGTCGCCGAGCGGCAGGATCGCGGTCTCGAACGCCGGGTCCGCGGAGATTCTCGCGCAGAAGTCGCGCAGCTCCTGCGTGCCGTCACCGAGCGTCGCTGGCCGGGCGCCAGACGTGCGACCGCCCCACAGGACATTGTCTGCGACGACCGTGGCGTTCTTCGTGAGGCGGGGCCGGAGCGCATCGAGATAGCCCTGGTATTCCTCCTTCAGCGCGTCGATGAAGGCGAGGTCGAACGGGCCTCGGAGGGCGGCCTCGCTCGAATCGAACGCCTCGAGGGCCGGCCGATTGACGACCGTGATCCGGTCGTCGGGCACGCCGGCGGTGCGCCAGTGCTCCCGCGCCCGATTCGTACGTGACTCGTCGGGATCGATCGTCACGATCGTGCCGTCGGACGGCATCCCGAGGGCCATCCAGAGCGTCGAATAGCCGATCGCCGTGCCGACCTCGACGATCCGTCGCCGGTTGGCCGCGAGGACTGCGAGGACGCGGCCGCTGTCGCGACTCAGGATCGGGATGCGCCGAAGGCCGCTCGCCGCCCTCTCCATCTCAACGAACACTGGATGCGGCGGGCGTCCAGTCGACTCGATCCAGGCGAGGTCGGCCTGTTCGGGTGCCCAGCTACGGTCCGTGCGTGCCATCAAGCCCTCCGAACATCCTCTCCGCGATCAGACCAGCACGCCCGCGCCGAAGTACAGCCCCGCGGCGAGGATCGTGCCGACGGCGATCGTGCCGACGTTGATGTAGAGCAGCCCGGTCGCCGATTCCATGGAGCGCGATCGAGCCGTCTGGACGGCGGCCCACGTAACGATGAGCGGGAAGACCAGCCCCACCAGGAGCCGAAGCCAGACGAGCAGCGCCCACGGGCCGACGAGCGCGGCAAAGGCCGGGGTCCCCCTGGGTCCGGCCCCGAAACCGATCCAGGCCGCGAACAGCGTGAGCTGGAGGACCAGCCCCAGGCCGAGCCATCTCGCGACCCGCACGAGCGGCGCCTCCGGCAGCTTCGGCGTGACGAGGTACCAATGGCCGAGGATCATCGCGGCCCAGACGCCGCCCAGGCCGATCGAGAGCGCCCCGAGCTCCAGCGCCAGCAAGGCCGACGCCAGCCCGCCGCCGCCCCAGGACAACCCCGCGGTGATGAGCACGGCGGCGGCGGCGGCGAGCCCTGCGGCGGCGACCGGCACGGCGCGCCGGCCACGGAACAGCGCGACGGAGTAGCCGAGCGACAACGCCGCGAGGGCCGCGAGGGCGAGCCGGCGCGGTGTCTCCCAGGCGGGATCGATGGCGATCGAGTGGAAGCCGTCACCGGCGCCGGTCGAAATCCCGCCATCGGACAGGTGCGCGAGTGCGGCGAATGCCGCGGCACTGAAGGCGGTGAAGCCGAGATAGCCCTTCGTGGCCTCGGTCCGGAAGCGCGCGGCGACCACCGCGGCGAAGCTCCCGACCGCGAGGGCCGCCAGGAGCGTCCAGTTGATGAATCCGAGGCTCTGCGCGACCTGCTCGATGGGCACGCCAGCGAGTGTAGGAACGAGTGCGGGAAAACGACACGAGGAGCCCGATCGCCCTTCGATCGAACCCCTCGGATCAGCTGCGGCGCCCGGTCCAGCCGGGCAACGATGGCGCGGTCGCCTACCGGTAGCGGTACGGCAGGTAGTAGCCGGAGTCGATGTAGCTCCAGGGGCGGACGCGGTACGAGCCGCTGGCCCAGGGATAGCCTCGCCAGACCTCCATGTGGAGGTGCGGGCCGCTCGCACAGCCGGACTCCCCGACGCGTCCGAGGGTGGTTTCCTGGCGGGTCACGGCCTGGCCCTTCGAGACCGCCTCGGATCGAAGGTGGTAGTAGGCCGAGTACAGGCCGTTCCCGTGGGACACCCAGACCTGGTAGCCGCCGCAGTTGCTCTTCCAGCCGGCGAACACCACCTTCCCCGATCGCATCGGCACCACTCGGGTGCCGGAGTACGAGGCGATGTCATCGGCCTTGTGATAGCTGTGGTAGCCCTGGCTCACGTAGGAGCTGCGGTTGGCGACGGGCCACGAAGCGAGAACTGCTACTGGCAGGACGAGGGCGACGATGAGGGCCGCCCCGATGGCACGGATGGATCTGCGCATGAATTCGTTGGGCACGCCGCAGCGAGGCCCGAGCTCCTTTCTTCCTGGAGCCCCTCAGTAGCGAGGGGCAACGACGTTGATGCCGCCGGCGAATGGCAGGCGCATGCCGCGTCAGGCTGCGCGTCTCCGCGACGGGGTTGCTGGGTGACCCTCCGTGCGACCTGACAGCGACCGTCATGGCTGGGCCGACGTCGGCCCGGAAGATCAGGGGCATTGTGGCAGCGGAGCCCGAGTCTGTCACGCATCCGTTACACCTAAGGGCCATTTCGCGGTCCGCGAGCAGCCGTCGAGCGGTCTGGCTAGGCTCGCGGGCGACCCTAGAACGCCGCTCCACCCGGCTCCCGAGGTACCCACGCGATGCCTGACACGACCATCACATGGTTCGGCCACAGCGCGTTCGAGCTGCGCACGCCGGGCGGCACCGTCGTCCTGTTCGATCCGTGGCTCGCCAACCCGACAAGCCCGCGGTCACCGGACTCGATCGATGCCTGCGACGTGATGCTGGTCAGCCACGGTCATTTCGACCACTTCGGCAACGCGATGCCGATCGCGGCTCGGACCCGCCCCGTCTGGCCCGCGATCCACGAGCTCCAGCTCTGGCTCGGGAGCATCTATCCCCGGCCGGACGAGGTGATCGGATTCAACAAGGGCGGCACCGTCGAGGCCCGCGGGCTCAAGGTCACGATGACCCACGCGGATCACTCGGCGGGCGACTGGGACAACGCCCAGGGCACGCCCCGCTACCTCGGCGAGCCCGCCGGGTTCATCGTGGAGCTCGAGGACGGCGCGCGGATCTACTTCGCCGGCGACACCACGGTCTTCGGGGACATGCGGCTCATCGGCGAGCTCTACCAGCCCGACCTTGCCTTCCTGCCCATTGGCGGGCACTACACGATGGGGCCACGGGAGGCGGCGCTCGCCGTGGAGCTCCTCGGCGTGGGCGAGGTCGTGCCGATGCACTGGGGCACGTTCCCGCTGCTCGCCGGGACGCCCACGCAGCTCCGGGACGAGCTCGCCAAGCGCTCGCTGGGCGATGTCCGGGTGCACGAGCCGGACCGCGGGGTCGCCTTCCAGCGCTAAGCCGTCGTTGATCCGGCCGGTGATCTGCCGCTGATCGGCGGGACGCGGCTGACCCGCTGGTCCGGGTCCTCGCGGGACGAACGGGGGGATGCCGTCTTCGTACGCGCGCGGCTTGATGTCAACCACACGCCCCGAGGTCGCATGCACCCCGATCCCCATCCCATCGACACGACGCGCGATCCGGTCCTGGACGGCCGCGACAGCTTCCGGCTCGTCAAGCTTCGACTTGCCCTGACGCTGATCGCGGTGGCGGTCCTGCCGATCGCGGCCGTGTCGCCGCTAGTTCGGGCCGTGGCCGAGGAGGCGCGGGTCGCCCACCACGAGCGGCTGGTCGACCAGGCCCGGGGCGCGGTGACGGACATCCGGCGGGAGATCAACGTCCTGCGCGAATCGACGCGGCTGCTCCTGGACAACCCGGCGCTCGTCGCCGCCGCCCAGAAAGACTCGACGGTCGCAACGCGCCAGAAGGCCTCCGTTCGCCTCGCGACCTTCGGCGACCAATCCGGCAGCGTGATCCTCGCCACGACGCTCCTGAACGGTGCCGGCGTCCGGGCCGAGTTCGGCTCCGGGATGGACCTCGAGACGCTGCCGCCGGGGGTCGTGGTCGCGGGCCTCGCCTCGCTTCCGGGCGACGCCGATGAGCCGGGGGCCCGAATCCTGATCGTCGACACGAGCAAGCCCGGGCACGGTCCGGCACGAACCCTGGTCACGGCCGTCTCCGTGCCGGCCCTGCTGGCGGCCGCGACGCCCGATGTCCAGATGCCCGGACGGATCCTGCGGATGGCCGACGGCAACGGCACGGTCCTCGCGGAATCCAACGAGCCATTCGACCCGACGGCCCTGCCCGGCGAGGTCCTGGACCTCGCGACGATGGCCGCACACGACTCCGACGGCCGGGCCTCGATCGACCTCCCCGGCATTGTCGGCTGGCAGGTCGTGGTCTCGGCGCCGATCCCACTCGTCGAGATGCCGGTCCAGGCCCTCGGCGCACTGGGGGCGATGCTCCTGCTGCTCGTGGCCTTCACGACCTGGATGGCCCGCCAGATCCTGCGGCCGGCCCGCCAGCTCGAGAACTCCCGATCGCACCTCCGGGAGCTCTACGAGAGCGCCCGTGAGGCGGCGCTCAAGGACAGCCTGACGGGCCTCGGCAACCACCGGGCGTTCCAGGAGGCGGTCACCCGGATGGTCGAGGGCGCGCGGCGCTACGGCACCGTGTTCTCGCTCGTGCTGCTCGACATCGACGAGTTCAAGCGGATCAATGACACCAAGGGGCACGCGACGGGCGACCAGCTCCTGGCGGAGGTCGGGGCCCTGATCGGGGCCACCATGCGCCACACCGACGCCGCCTTCCGGATCGGCGGCGACGAGTTCGCGATGCTCCTCCCCCACACGGATGCCGCCGGGGCCATCGTCGTGGCGCGGCGCCTGCTCTCCCGCGGCCTCGAGGACCGCGTCGCCGGCGACTACCGCTGGCCGATCTCGTTCTCTGCGGGCGTCACCGCGTGCCCGGAATTCGGGACCACTCGCCTGGAGCTCACCGCCCAGGCGGACGCGGCGCTGTACCGCGGCAAGCGAAACGGGCGGACGGTGGTCTCGATCTACGACCCGGAGAAGGACCATGGCCATCTCGACGAGGGCATGCGGGCAGAGCTCTCGGCCGCGATCAGCGCGGTGATCGAGGGCGGGACGCTCTCACCCGTCTACCAGCCGATCGTCGATCTCGGCAGCGGGCGGGTCATCGGCTACGAGGGCCTCGTTCGCGTTCCGCGGCAGTCCGCCTTCCCCCACACCGGAGCCCTGTTCGATGCCGCCGAGATCGCTGGCCGCGTCGCGGACCTCGACCGGGCGGCCCTGGACGTCGTCCTGCGGGGCGCGCGCTCCCTCAAGGAGACCATGAGCCTGAGCGTCAACATCTCGCCGCGGACGCTCGAGGCCTCGGAGTTCAGCGCCGCGGCGTTCCTGGCCATCCTTCGGCGCAACGGCATGTCGCCCGGCCGGGTGGTCCTGGAGCTGACGGAGCGGGAGACCATCCGGGACCCGGACCGGCTGCGGAACGTCCTCCTCGGCGTCCAGAATGCGGGCGTCCGGGTTGCCGCCGACGATGTCGGCGCGGGCAACGCGGGCCTCCGGCTGCTCAGCCAGTTCCAGTTCGACGTGGTGAAGATCGACCTCTCGCTCGTGCAGCGGGCCGGTGACGACCGGACCCACTCGGTCCTGCGCTCGATCGTCGAGGTTGCCCAACGGATGGGCGCGACGACCATCGCCGAGGGCGTCGAGACGTCCGGCCAGCTCCGGACCGCGCGTCATCTTGGGATCACGTCCGGCCAAGGCTACCTGCTGGGACGGCCAGGGCCGGAGCGCGACCTCGAGTGGGTCGACATCGCCGCGATGGAGCAGCGGGAGGACGTGCCTGTCCCGATTCGCGCCGAGCTGCCCTTCACCGAGCGCCGCCGCGATTTCGCGCCGCGCCCGGACGAGCCGCTGGAGCGATCAGAGCTGCTGCCGCCGCTCAAGGCCAACGCGCTGTCGACGGTTCGACGCCGATCCATGGGCCTGCTCAAGGCCGGGCGCGAGCGCATGGAGGCCGAGTAGCCGGGTTCCCCGGGCCTACGCGCCCGAGTCGAGCGCCCCGAGCCGCTCGGTGAGCCGGACGTTTTCGGCGTAGTCGATCGGGACGTCCACGACCACGGGCCCGTGCACGTCGAGCGCCTTCATCAGGGTCGGGTAGAGGTCGTCCGCCGACGTCGCGCGGAAGCCGGGGATCCCGAACGATTCCGCGTACTTGACGAAGTCCGGGTTGCCGAACTCGACGGCGAACGGCCGGCCGAAGGCGTTGCGCTGCTTCCAGTCGATCAGGCCGTAGCCATCATCGCGCCAGATCACGACCACGACGTTCGCCCCGATCCGCTTGGCCGTCTCCAGCTCCTGGGAGTTCATGAGGAACCCGCCGTCCCCGCACAGCGAGACGACCTTCCGATCCGGGTACACGAGCTTCGCGGCAATGGCGCCGGGAAGCGAGATTCCCATCGACGCGAAGCCGTTCGAGATGATCACCGTGTTCGGCTCGTAGGCCTGGTAGAGGCGGGCGACCCAGATCTTGTGGGCGCCGACGTCGCTGACCACGATGTCCTCCGGCCCGAGCGCGCGCCGGAGGTCAAAGATCGCGCGTTGCGGCTTGATCGGGAAGCCGGCGTCGGACTCCCCTGCCGCAAGGTCCGCGAGCAGCGACGTCCGGAGGTCCGAATGGACCAGCGTCTCGCGGGATTCGTGGCGCTCGGTGGCGTTCCGGCCCCCGACCCCGCCGGGCAGCGCGGCCGCGAGGAGCTGCTCCAGCGCGCCACCGATGTCGCCGATGAGCTCGATCTCCGGCTGGTAGCCCGAGTCGACCTCGGCCGGCTGGGTGTCGATGTGGATGATCCGCTTCGAGCCGTCGGGGTTCCAGCGGGCCGGCGCGTATTCCACGAGGTCGTAGCCGACGCAGATCACGAGGTCCGCCCGGTCGAAGCCGGTGAGCACGTGGTCGCGTGCCTGCAGGCCCACGGACATGAGCGAGAGGTGGGACCGATCGTCGATGGCGCCCTTGCCCATGAAGGTGGTCGCGACCGGCAGGTGGAGCCCGCGCGAGAGCTCGCGGAGCTCCGGCGAGGCACGCCGGCGCAGGACGCCGTTGCCGGCGAGGACGATCGGTCGCTGGGCCTCGTTGATCAGGCGCGCCGCGTGGGCGATGGACTGGTTCGTCGGCTCGGGGAGGTAGACCCGGCTGGGCCCGAGGGGGCCGGTCGGGTCGTCCGGCCCGAGCTCCATGCCCGCGACGTTCTCCGGGAGCTCGATATGGGTGGGCCCGGGCTTCTCCAGCGACGCCACGCGGAAGGCCTTGCGGACGATCTCGGGGATCGCCGGGACGCGCTCGACGCGGGTGTTCCACTTCGTCACGGGGCGGAACATGTCGACGACGTCGACGACCTGGTGGGCCTCCTTGTGGAGCTTCTCCGAGCTCGCCTGGCCGGAGATCGCGACGACGGGCGCGCGATCGAGGAACGCGTCGGCGATGCCGGTGAGGAGATTCGTGGCACCGGGCCCGAGCGTCGCCATCGCCACGGCGGCCCGACCCGTGAGCCGCCCGTAGACGTCCGCCATGAACGCCGCGCCCTGCTCGTGGCGCGTGGTGATGTGCCGAATCTCGCTGGAGCGCGACAGCGATTCGAGGACGTCGAGGGTCTCCTCGCCGGGAACGGAGAAGACGAACTCGCAGCCCTCGGCCTCCAGGCAGGCGACGAGCAGGTCCGCTGCGGTTCTCGCTCCCGCGGAGCCGTTGTCGGTCACGGGCGGGAGTGTACGGGGGCCGGCGGCTTCGGCCGCTCGGCGGCGCGCCAACCTAGAGCCAGCGTCGCGCCCGCGCCACGGCGACGATCACCACCGCCAGCACGGCGATCGCCCCGACGACGAGCCAGAAGCTCATCGGATCGTCCTTGTTCAGCGGCACGATCACGTTCATCCCGAGCAGTCCCGCGACCATCGAGCCCGGCAGGAGCAGGACGGTGGCGAGGGTCAGGACCTTCATGACGTCGTTCGTGCGCTGTGCCGTGCGGGTCATGTAGACCTCGAAGGAGCCGAGGAGCACCTCGCGGCTGCTCTCCACCGCGGACATCGCCCGATCGAAGCGCCCGCTCGCCTCGGCCAGCGCGGCGCGGCCGTCCTCGTCCGCCGCGATCTCCCCGACATCGCGGGATGCGAGCGCCGCGAACACCGCGCGGTGGTCTGCGAGCAGCCGCCGCAGCCGGGCGATCCGCCGCCGCAGCTGGACGAGGTCGTCCAGGAGGCTGTCATGCCCGGCGTCGCGCAGGGACCGGGTGTCGAGGACGTCCACCTGGTCCTCGATCCGGTCGACGGCGGCGTGATAGCTCGTGATCGCGTCGTCGAGCAAGGAGCCAAGGAACGTCACGGACCCGAGGGTTCCGAGGGCGGTGTCGGCCTCGATCCGGTCGTTGTAGTC
>DATLDP010000052.1:0-8072 GCA_035525825.1 Candidatus Limnocylindria bacterium | reverse complement strand
TGGTCACGAGGTCGATCAGGACGTCGACCACCTCCGGATGCGGGATTCGGTAGAACGAGCGAAGCACGTGGGCTGCCTCGGCGAGCGCTACGAGCGAGACGCCGATGTCCGCTTCTCCATCGATCAGGTGGGCGGCTCGTGCGGCTTGGTCCGGAGGCGTACCGACGAGATACCTGATCAGGACCGAGGTATCCAGGCCGATCACAACGTGCGGTCAGGATCCGGCGTCATTGCCGCGTGTTCGCGGATGGATTCCCACGACTCATCGCTCGAGATTGGGCGAACCGTGTCCCGGAGGGCACCGGCGAGCGAGCGCCGATGCGGGGCAGGAACGAAGTCGATGATCACCCGGCGTCCTTCCACCCGCTGAACGGCGACGTCACCGGCGTACACGCCGAGCTCCTCACGGATCTGCTTCTCGATCGTGATCTGGCCGCGCTCTCCAACGGTCGAAGCCAACGTGGGTCCCTCATACGTATTTTCTGCCACGAGTATGCATTGCCCATTCCGATACGTCAACGCGGCACGACCACCGTCATGCCCGCGACCGGGTGCGGGCCGTCGATGGCCATCAGCGCGGCGGGCGCCTCGCCGCACCCCACCCAGTCAGCGCTCGATGCGGACGGAGACCTTCCGACCCTTGATGGTGGCGGTCGAGAGCGCGCGGACGATGTCGTTCGCCTGCCCGGAAGCGACGTCGACGAGCGCGTGACTGTCCTGGATGCTGATCGCGCCGATGGAGGTCCCCGGGACGCCGGCCTCGTTGGTGATCGCGCCCACGATGTCGCCCGGCCGGAGGCCGCCACGCCGGCCGGCGCCGATCCAGAGCGTCGTCCACTGCCCATCGGCGATGCCGGTGCGCAGGGCCGAGGCGCCGGGTCGCGGCGATGCTCCGCCCGTGAATGGCCGCCAGGGCCCGGGAGGACCCGGCTGCCCGCGGCCCGCGTTCCTCACTGCCCGTGGTCCCGGGCCCGACCGCGGTCCCGGTCCCGGGCGAGGACCCGGTCCTGGCCGGGGACCCGGACCAGGCCGCTGCGGCTCGAAGAACGACGCCGGCGCGATCTCGCCCTCATCAACGCCGTCGCCGGCGGTGGCGCGCTCGGCCATCGAGATCGCCGCCAGCGCGACATCGATCGGCTCGAACTCCTCGAGGAGCGGCTCCAGGACCGGCCGGAGGCGCTGTCGACCGTCGTCGGCCAGGGCTTCGCGGAGGCTGGTCCGGAGCTGCTCCAGCCGCCGCTCGCGGAGGTCCGCGACTGTCGGGACCTGCGCGATCTGCACCCGCGCCCCGGTGACGCGCTCGATGTTGGCCAGCAGTCGGTGCTCGCGCGGCTCGAGCATGGTGATCGCCACGCCTTCCCGGCCCGCGCGACCCGTCCGGCCGATCCGATGGACGTACGCATCGGGGTTCGACGGGACGTCGTAGTTGACCACGTGGGACACGTGCGGGATGTCGAGGCCCCGCGCGGCAACGTCCGTGGCGACCAGCACGTCCAGCTCGCCCGCGCGGAACCGGCCCATGATCCGATCGCGCTGTTCCTGCGAGAGCCCCCCATGGAGCGCCGCGGCGTCATGGCCGCGACCGCTGAGGCGCTCGGCCAAATCGTCCACCTCGCCGCGTGTCCGGGCGAAGATGAGCGTCGAATCGCCATCCTCCACGTCCAGGATCCGGACGAGGGCGGTGAGCTTGTCGGGGCGGCGGACCACGTACGCGACCTGTCGCACCAGCGCCTCGCCGGCACCAACGCCGCGCTCGGCGTGGATCGTGACCCGGACCGGATCGTCCTGGTGGCGCCGGGCGATCTTCGCGATGGGCGCGGAGACGGTGGCCGAGAACAGGGCGGTCTGGCGAGTCTTCGGGGTCGCCGAGAGGAGCGTCTCGAGATCTTCGGCGAAGCCCATGTCGAGCATCTCGTCCGCCTCGTCGAGGACCACGACCGAGACGCCCGCGAGCTTGAGGCTGCCGCGGGTCACGTGGTCCACCGCGCGCCCGGGCGTGGCGACGACGATGTCGATGCCCCGGCGGAGCTGGCGCAGCTGGACCCCGATCGGCTGGCCGCCGTAGATCGGGAGGACGCGTGTCCCGAGGCGAGCGCCGTAGCGGTGGATCGCCTCCGAGACCTGCATCGCGAGCTCGCGGGTGGGGACGAGCACGAGGCCGACGACGTTGCCATCCGCGCGGGCGCCATCGAGCCCTGGGGCGGCCGCGAGCCGGTGCAGCATCGGCAGCGCGAAGGCCGCCGTCTTGCCCGTGCCGGTCGGCGCCTCGGCGAGGAGGTCGCGGCCAGCAAGGAGCGGCGGGATGGCCTCGAGCTGGATCGGCGTCGGCTCTTCGTAGCCCAGCTCGGCCAGCGCCTGGAGGAGCCGCCCGTCGAGGCCGAGCGCGCCGAAGCCGGCGGACGCCTCGGTCGCGCCGGTGGCGGCCTCAGGCGCTCCGGGATCGAGCATGGGTGGCTCGACCGGGGTGGTTTCGAGCGCGGTTGGCTCCGGCGCCGCCTCCGTGGCCTTCGTCTTGCGGGTTGATTTCGTCGTCGCCATCGACGACATGGTCGACCCTTTCCGCCGCGCGCGCCAGGGCGAGGCGTCAGCGCGACGCGTCGGCAGGCAGCAACAGGAACGAGCCGCCCTGGAGCGGGGCGACGGCGCGGAATGCACGCTCATCGAACGACAGGATCCGGCGCGTTCCGTAGCGCTCCGCGACGATCACCAGGGACGCATCGGCCAGGCCGATCCGAAGATCGCGGTACCGAGCGACGAGGTCGCGAGCCGCGCCGAGCCCGCGGCGATCCAGGCACTCGACCATGAACGTGCCCCCGGCGAGATCGTCAAGGAAGGCGGCCTCCGCATCCGGTCCGAGCCGATCCAGGATCAGGTAGTCCGCCTCGGCGACCGCCAGCTCGGTCGTCACGAGCTCCTCGCGCTCGTTGACGAGGATCTCTCGAACGGCCGCATGGCCCGGATCGTCCCGATCGGCCTGCGCGTAGAGCCCGCCGGCATCCACGACGAGGGCCATCGTCAGGCGCCGCGGGTCTTGCGGTAGAGCTCCTCGGAGGACCAGCGTCGCGGCTTCTGGACGCCGCTCGCCCCCGCCCCGAGGCTTCGAAACTCGCGCTCCGGCTCGCCGGCCTCCGCGATGACACGGCGAATCCCCTCGCGAATCAACTCCGCCTGCGCCCGGCCCTCTCGCACGGCGAGCCGACGGAGTCCATCCGCTTCTTCAGCCGTGAGGTAGACGGACGTCTTGCGCACGGTGGTAGGGTGCCCTACGTAGGGCATGAGGTCAAATTGCTTCCGGCGCCTCACGCAGCGGTCGACCGAGTCAGCGCGCCGAGTCAGCGGATGACGGCGAAGGCGTCGAGGTCCACCCGCGGACGGCCGGAGGTGCCAAGGGCCACGAGCTTGATGGTGTGGGTGCCGGAGGTCGTGAACATCCGGGAGAAGGCCAGCACCCGGTACGAAGCGCTGGAGCGGTAGAGGTCCACGGTTCGGACGTAGACGCCGTCCAGATAGACCTTGAGCTTGCCCCGCCCGGACGCCATCGTGGTGACGAGGGCGATTCCACGGCCGGTGACGGTGTACGTGGCCGTCGCGGTCGAGCTCTTCGTGTACCGGGCGGAGCCGCCGGAGTAGCTGGTGCGCGAGGCCCCGTACCAGGTCCCGCGGTAGGTGATCGCGCTGGACCCGTTCTGGGTGAGCCCGGGCTTCAGGAGCGCGCTCTCGACCCAAGCGGAGACGTTGCCGGCCAGATCGCGGGCCCGCACACGGAAGCGATAGCTGTGGCCCGGCGACAGCGTGGTGTCGAGGGACGTTGCGCTGGTCGTCGAGATCAACGTGGCGTAGGCGGCACTGTCGACGCTTCGAGCGACCTCGTACGACGTGAGGCCGGAACCGGCGTCCGAGCCGCCGAGGAAGAGCCGGACCGGGACTGCGCTGCCGGAGAGCTTCGAGCCTTCGCGCAGCTGCGCCGCCGGCTGCGTCGTGACGGGCGCCGTCCGGTCGATGCTCACCGTGTCCGAGCTCGCCTCGCCGGCCGGAGCCAGGTAGCCGAGGTCGTCCCACACGGTGCCCTCGCGGATTGCGACCGCGAGCGTGCCCTCGGAGCAGCCGGTCACGGACACGCTGTAGTCGGTGCCGGACCCGCTCACGCCGCCAACCGTGCAGCCGGTGGCGCTTCCGGACAGCACCAGCGCATCCCGGGTCGGGAGGGTGACCGGGGCCGAGAAGTGCAGCCCGAAGGTGATGGTGGTCGCCCGGGTCCAGGTGGTCGTCGCCGCGAGGGCGATGTTCGCCGTGCCGCCGAACGACGCGGTCGTGGTGCCCAGCACCGGCACGCGCATGAGCACGGAGGTCGTCGCCGACGCGCCGACGAGGTCCACCCAGTCGATCGCCTCGATGCGGTAGCCGTAGCTCCCGCCCGGAACCCGATCGGGATCGGCGTACGTCGTCGCGGAGCCGGGGACCGTCGCCACGAGGACCTCGTCGCGGTAGATGCGGTAGCCGGCGACGCCGACGGCGGTTTCGGCCGCTGTCCACGAGAGCGTCGCCGTCAGCCCGTCGTTCGAGGACGTCGCCGCGAAGCCGGTGGGCGCCGCGGGCGGGGCGGTGTTCGGGAAGAGGACCTTGAGCTTGAGCGCCGGGTGGCCGGCCGAGTCCGTGACGATGCCGAGCGTGGTGATCGCAATGCCCGACTTCGGGTCGGTGAAGGTCTTCCCGACCGCGAGCGGGGCGTCGGTGAAGGACGTCGTCGATGGCGTCGTGTCGATGAGCCACGACTGCGTGCGGTCGCTGTCGTCGCCGACGAGCCGGATGCTCGCGCCGTTCGCGACCGGGGCGGTGGAGGCGAAGCCGTCGAACAGGAGGTCCGGCTGGCGGAACTCGATGTCGAACCAGTGCCGGATCGCCGTCGTATTACCACGATCGATGCGGATCGACTTCGGCGCGCTTGAGGCGAACGCCGCCGCCCCGAGCGTGTAGAGCCCCGAGACGGTCACGGGCTGCCGGTCCGCCGTTGCCAGGAAGCCCATCTGCAGCCGATGCCAGGCCTCATTGTGGGGATAGCGGGTGATCGGGTTCCAGGCGCCCATGACGGTCAGCGGGTCGCCGTACTCCGTGGAGCCGCAGTCGGAACCGCTCTCGGACAGCGCAACCCGAACCCCGTTGACCGCGCAGTCGTAGCTGTTGGCGTGGTTGACGCCGAAGTTGTGCCCCAGCTCGTGGGCGACCACCCAATCGTGGATCTTGGGGGTCGTGGTGCTCATCGTGTTGATCCAGGAGCGCATGCCCGGGAGCTGCGCCCGGCCCGCGAAGCTGCAGGCGTTCAGGTGCGGGAAGACGTAGCTGATGTTCGTGTAGCCGGACAGGACGACGCCGGCTGCCGTCGCGGCGGCATCGGCTTTCGCCTGCATGGCGGCGGTGTCGCAGGTGCTGGTGTCGTAGTCGATGGTGAGCCAGCCCGAGACGTCGCCCGTGAGGGTCATGGCGCCGTAGGAGTCCTCGCGGTAGAAGGCCGCGACCGAGGACGTGTTGCTGAAGATCACGCCGTTGGCATAGGCCGCCGTGTACGGCTCCACCGGGTTCGAGGCGAAGTTCACGAGGAGCACGGCGAGTCGCTTCGTCACGGCAGCTCCTGCCGCCGCGGTCACGGGACTGGTGACGGCCCCGTCCGTGCCGCTCGATCCGACGTCGGCGAGGACCGAGACCTCGCCGTCCAACGCCACGCCGGTGCTCGTGCGATGGCCCTCGAGCCGGACCCGGGCCCCGGGCTCGAATCGCTCGGGCGGCTCGCCTGCGAAGGTGACCCGGGTCTGCCGACCCTGCGCATCGCGGAGGAAGTACTCGTACGCGGCGCCGGTCAGGCGACCGCGGGCGTCGACCTGTTCGCTGACCTCGAGCTCGACGGTGCCTTCGAACGTCGCCGCCGCCGGGCCGGCCGCGATGGTCGCGGGCGCGGTCGAACCGAGCACGACGGCGGCGAGAAGGGCGGCGGAGAGGGGTCGTGCGGGCATGACCTACCTGCGCAGTTCTGGGAGCTCACCTTCGCCCGCGCAGGGTGGGTCGGGCTAGATGACGAACGGTCATTCGGCCGTGGGACTTTGGTGGGCTCCGCGGCACTCCGCCGGCTCGGGCCCAAGCGGACGAGCAGGTGGCTGTGACAATGGAGATGTCACGGGCGAGCGCCACCATGTGCTCGCAGCGGTGAGAGCCGAGGCGGATCTCGCGGGAGATGCGCCTTCCCCCCCAGGTGGCTCGGCCGGTGCGGGAGGCGGATCGATGGACGTGGAGCGGAGCTGTCGGTCGAAGCACGTGTACCTCACGAAGGCCCACGCAAAGGCGGTCGTGCGGCTGATGGGCGCGCGGCACCGAGACCAGTTCCACCTGTATGCGTGCGGCGAATGCGGCTACTGGCACGCCGCGCACCTGGTGCCGGCGTACCTGCGGGCGCGCCAGGTTCCGGCGTTCGAGCGGCCGGCGGTGCGGGTTGCCTGACGAGGAAGGGGAGCACGGGCTCCAGGAGCTGGTCGCCGACGCGCTCTACGTGGAGACCCTGATGGGCTGGGATGGCTCGCCGTGCGAGTGCCCGGCGTGCGCGTGCCACCGGTTCGTCGACGGAAGCGGGCCTGAGGGAGATCCTCGGTGCGTCGAGTGCCGGCGAGGCGATCACGCTGAACCAACCTCTTGACCGTCGCGGTCACCCATGGACGACCGCCGGTTTGCGGGTGGCCACGCCTACCATCTCGATCGTGCGGCTGGTCCATCGCTCGTGGCTTGCGCCGATCCTCATCGCGTCGATGGGCGTTGGCGCGTGCCAATCGACCGGGCCGACTCCCGGCCCGTCGTCGGCTCCGGGATCGGCCCCGGCATCGCCGGTTGCGTCGGCCGAGCGCGAGTCCTCCGCGCCGTCGGGCGATCTACTCCTTTCCGGCCCGATCCTCGGCGAATGGCGGGCGGAACCCGTCCCGATTCCGCCAGGCCTCGCCCCGCGTGTGGACCAGGCGTGTCGCGCCAATCTGCACGGGAATCTCCCCGACGGCGCCGTGCTCGTGCTGATCGACGCTCGCGGGGCTGGCCAGCTGCAGGCGTACTACTACGCAAGCGTCAGCGGCGGGTGGGGGAGCTGTACGCACATGGTCGTCGACGCGCTCGGTGCGGTCTCGGCTGAGCGAGGCCACGCCGTGTCGGGCGGCACGGAAGACCTCGATCCCCTGGAGCTCGAGTTCCTGGCCTTCAACTGGGTTGGCGAGGCTCCGGCTCCGATCACGGCGAGCGATCTCGTGGGCCGCGCCGGCGTGGGCATCGCGCGAGTCGAGATCCAGACCCCGGGAAGACCTTCGATCGTGGCCTCGATCGCGAACGGCTGGTGGGCTGCCTGGGCTCCCGGTCCGATGCCAGCCCGCTGGCGCATCGTCGCGTTCGACGCCCTCGGCCGCGAAGTCGATACGGTGGATGGGGTCGACCAGAACGAGCCCGGGTAGTCTTGACAGTCGGACTGTCGAGTGTATAGTTACACCGATGGCAGCCGAACAGCAGTACACGATCGCCGACCTCGCCCGCCTGACGGGCGTCAACGTCCGCACCATCCGCTACTACCTGGCGCAGGGCCTCCTGCCCGCGTCCGGCGAGAGCGGGCCGGGCGCGCACTACGGGCAGGGCCACTTGGATCGATTGCGGCTCACCAAGCGGCTCCAGGAGCAGCACCAGCCGCTCGCGGAGATCCGGCAGCGATTGGCCGAGATGACGGACGAGGACGTCGCCGCGCTGGCGGCGGAATCGGAGCGGCCCAGCTCGGCGCCCACGTCCGCGCTGGATTACGTCAGATCGGTTCTCGGCGGGCCGCAGGACGAGGACGGTCACAGGCCCGCATTCGTGCGGCGGATCTCCATCCCGTCGCGGCCGCCCGTCAGGTCGGTGCCACCGGCCCCGGCGCTCGCCGTCGGATCGATCCGGCAGCTGAGCCCGCCAGCAATGCGGGATCCGGTCGAGCCGGCGCCAAGGGAGCCGGCGGAGCCGGCCGGGGACAGTCAACCACCATCGCCAACCATCGAGCGGTCCCAGTGGGAGCGACTCTCCCTGGG
>DATLDP010000145.1:0-14488 GCA_035525825.1 Candidatus Limnocylindria bacterium | reverse complement strand
CGCGCTCGACGCCATCCAGATCCACGGCGCCAACGGCTACTCGAACGAGTTCCCGGTGGAGCGGTACCTGCGCAACTCGAGGGCCGCCGTGATCTATGAGGGCACCTCCCAGCTCCACACCCTGATCCAGGCCGACTACGCCCTCGGCTACCGCGAGGACCGGCCGCTGCGCTGCGAGCCGCTCCCGGCCGAGGGCTTCGAGCGGCTGCCGGCCTCGACCGCAGCGGCGGCGGGCCGCGCCTGACCCGACCCGACCGGCACCGACCACGGTGGCGCCGGAGAGCCCGCAGGCCGGGGGCGAGCACCTCGTGGCGCCCGTGAATCCGCAGTGGCGCCGATGACCTCCTCGAGCCGGCCATGAGTGGGCTCTCCGCGAGCGAGCTTGCGACGCTGCGGGCGCTGGCCCATACGTTCGTGCCGGCGGCGGACTCCGCGCGAGTCGCGACCATCGCGGCCGACGCCCTGGCGCGGGCTGTCGATCCCAGCCAGCTCCTGCAGCTTCGGCTCGTTCTGCGGCTGCTCGAGCAGCCCCTCGCGAATCTCGCCACCGGCGCCGGCTTCGCGGCGTTCCGCGACCTGGACCTGCCGGCACGGGAGCGCCTGCTCCTGCGCTGGGCGGGCTCGCCGCTCCTCCTCAGACGCTCCGGCGTGCACGCTTTCCGGAAGCTCCTGACCTTCATCGCCTACGCGGATCCCGGCACCCCCGAAGCCCCGAACCACCTCCCGCGCGACATCGGCTACGTGGCGGACGATCCGCCGCTTCCGAGCGACCTGGCCACGATCAGCCCGGTCGACGTTGACCGCTCGTCGCCCCATCCGCACGAGTCACCACTCCGGCTCGAGGCCGACGTGGTGGTCGTCGGGTCCGGGGCGGGCGGCGGGGTGGTCGCCGCCGCGCTGGCGAAGGCGGGCAGGCGCGTCCTCGTGATCGAGGCCGGCCCGTTCGTCGACGAGGCCACGATGCCCCGCGACGAGCTGGACGCATTCGGGCGCCTGTACCTCAACTACGGCCTGCTCTCGACCTGGGACGGGGCGATCACGATGCTCGCCGGCTCCGGGGTCGGCGGCGGCACGCTCGTCAACTGGATGACCTGCCTCGACGCCCCGGCCGAGGTCCGGGACGAGTGGGTCCGGGAGCACGGCCTGGACGGCGTTGACGGGGGCGAATGGGCCGCGGATGTCGAGGCGATCGAGCGCGAGCTGGGCGTCGCTCCTGCCACGGTGATTCCGCCGAAGGACGAGCTGATTCGACGGGGTGCCGCGGAGCTCGGCTGGGAGGCCAGCGTGATCCGGCGCAACGCCACCGACTGCGGCGACTGCGGCTCCTGCCCGTTCGGGTGCCGGCGTGGCTCGAAGCAGTCCGGGATCCGGGCGCACCTCGCGGAGGCGGTCCGCCATGGCGCCGTCGTCCTCGATCGAGCCCGGGTCCGCTCGGTGCTGCGGGCGTCGACGGGCACGGGCGCCGACGGCACTCGGAGCCGGGTCGGCGCGACGCGCGCGGACGCCGGCGGGCCGATCGTGGGCGTCCTCGGGACGCTCGGGCCCGCCGACCCGAACGCGCCGCCGGACACGGCGTTGCGCTGGTTCATGATCGATGCCCCGCAGGTCGTGCTCGCGGCCGGGGCGTTGCGGAGCCCGGGGATCCTCCAGGCCTCGGCGATCGGCCATCGGTCGATCGGCCGCCACCTCCGCATCCATCCGGTCCCGGTGATCGGCGCCATTCACGACGAGCCCGCCGACATGTGGCGGGGCACGATGCAGGCCGTGCGATCGATGGAGTTCAGCCAGGAGGCGCCGGAGCACCGGCGCTACGTGATCGAATCAGCGCCGGGGCACCTGGGGCTCATGGCGCTGGTGGTGCCGTGGGAGGGCGAGGTTGCGCACGGCGAGCTGATGGCCAGGGCGCGGCACTTCAGCCCGCTGATCGCCGTGACGCGCGACGGGGGCGAGGGCCGCACCCGGCTCACGAGGGCGGGCCGCGTCCGGATCGACTACCGGCTCGACGACGCCGGCCGAGCCACGGTGCGTCATGCCCTCGTCTCCATGGCCCGGCTCGCGCGGGCCGGCGGCGCTCGAGAGATCCTCGCGGTCGGGATGCCGCCGGCGATCCATGCCGTGGACGGGGCAGGGGACGAGGCGCGGCGCTACGCGGCGTTCGAGCGGCGGCTCGCGGCCTTCGACTTCAGTCCGCATCGCGGGACGATCGCCTCGGCCCACCAGATGGGCACGGTCCGGATGGGCGCCGACCCCCGGAACCACCCCGCCGACCCGCGCGGCCGGGTCCGCAGCGATTCTCGCGGGAGCATCGTGCCGGGCCTCTACGTGGCCGACAGCTCCACGTTCCCCACGGCGCTCGGCGTGAATCCCATGGTCACCGTGATGGCGATGGCCCGGCGCGTCAGCCGGACGGTGCTCGCGGAGTCGAGGCAGTCCTGAGCCCGGACCGGTCAGTCGCGGCTCGTGCCGCGTCGCGGGCCTCCCGGGCGTCGGCGTTGGCGGTTGCCTGGGCGGTGAGCCGGCCGCGGGCGGTCACGATGATCGCGACGGCAACCAGGATGATCGCCGAGGCGATGATCGTCCGGAGGGAGATCGGCTCGGCCAGGAAGATCGTGCCAAGGGCCACCGCCACGACCGGGTTCACGTAGGCATACGTCCCGACGAGCGACAGCGGCGCGTTCTTGAGGAGCCAGCCGTACGTCGTGAAGGCCAGCATCGAGCCGAACAGGATGAGATAGCCGACGGCGGCGATCGAGGCGAACGAGAACGTCTCGGGGTGGAAGCGCGACGGCTCACCCGCGATGAGCGCCTCGATGAAGGTCACCCCCGCGCCGGCCAGCATCTGGAAGCCCGAGGCGGTGAGGGCGCTGGGGGGCAGCTTCGCCCGCCGGACCGAGTAGATGGACCCATGGGCCCAGCCGAGCGGCGCGAGCAGCAGGATCAGGATCCCGAAGGGGTCGAAGCTGTTCGCGCCGTCACCCGCCGGCCACACGAGCAGCGCCGTCCCCGCGAATCCGATGACGATCGCGACCACCACGATCCGGGGCAGCTTGTCGCGGAGGTAGATCCAGCCGAGGAGCGCGAACCACAGCGGCATCATCGCGATCAGGATCGCCGCGATCCCGGAGGGCACCGTCAGCTCGCCGAAGGTCACGAAGCCGTTGCCGATGCCCAGGAGCAGTGCGCCGACGATCACCGAGTCGCGGACCTGGCGGCGCGTGGGGAGGCGTCGCGCCTCCGGGTGGCGCAGGAGGTCGAACGTGACGAGGAGCAGGCCCGCGATGGCGAATCGGATCGAGGCCATCAGGAACGGCGGCATCGTCTCGATGGCGATCGCGATCCCGAAGTAGGTCGAGCCCCAGATCACGTAGATGATCGCGAGGTTGATGGCGAGGGCGAGGGAGCTTGGCCCGCGCTTCGCGGCGGGCACGCTGCCGCCGGTCATCCCCGTACTTGGCATAGTCTGCTGGTCCAAGGACGGCATCCTAGCGCAACGCCCGCGGGGATGCCAGATACCCGAGCTACGCGGCGACCGACACCGGGCGGCAGTGCTTGCACGGCCGGTAGCCGGCGTTCGCGGCGGCGGCGAGGCTGGGGAAGTGGACGCGGTGGCGGTCCGTGACCCGCTTCGCATCACGGCAGGTGGGATGGCAGACGATATGGGTCGTGTCGGAGCCCGTGAAGCGCCTGCCGGCGGCAGCGTCCGCCTCGAGCCGGGCCGGGTCGAGGCCCTCTGCGGCGAGGATCCGGCGCTTCGCATCCGGGCCGCCCATCGAGTACTGGCCGATGGCACCGTCGCTTCGGACGACTCGGTGGCAGGGCACGACGAGCGGCACCGGGTTGTGGGCGAGCGCCGTCCCGACCGCCCGCACCGCCTTCGGCCGGCCGATCTCCGCGGCGATCCAGCCGTACGGCCGGACCTCGCCGAGCGGGATCTCGAGGGCCTTCATCCAGACCATGACCTCGAACGGCGTGTGGCCCCGCAGGTCGAGGGGGATGTGGTTGCGACGATCCCCGCCGAGCCGCTTCTGGATCGCGCGCGCCAGGCGCGCGGGCAGCTCCGGACCGCGCTCGATGGGGCGTCCCACATGGGCCGTGAACCGCTCCGCGAACGCCTCCGGCGAGTCCGCCGTGCCGACCCACGAGACGCCGCGGCCGTTCCAGGCGACATAGGTGGTTCCAAGGGGCGTCTCGAGCGGCGCGTAGCGATCGGCGAGGCCCGCCTCCACCAGCGCGCCGAAGCCGACCGACGAGGGAGCGGTGGCACGGAGGCCGCGGAGCGCCGCGACGACCGTGGCGTCGCGATCGTCGATGTCCGGCTCATCGTTTCGGGGAATCGTCGGGTTCATCGGGCTGCCTCCAGCGCCGCCGGGTAGGGGGCGGCGCGCATCGAAACGGTGGTGGTCGCGGATGGCGAATCGGTGCCGCCTCCGCGCTCGGCGGCGTCCTCCAGGATGGCTCGGAGCTCGCGCAGGCCGCGATGGACCTGGGCCTTGATCGTGCCTTCCGGCCGGCCCAGCGCCGCTGCCGTCTCGGCGAGGCTGAGCCCGTCGAGGTGCCGCAGGATCACCGCAGCCCGGACCGTGACGTTCAGGCGCAGCAGCGCCGCGGCCAGCTCCCGCTGGGTCTCGTGCCGGTCCGCGGTCGAGCCGGGCGCGCCCCAGGCGGCGGCGTCGGTGGGCAGGTCGAAGCCGCCGTCGAGCATCGGCTCCAGCTGGTTCGGCGGGTTCCGGTCGTCGAGGCGCCGTCGGCGGTTGCGGGCCAGGTTCACGGCGATCGATGCGAGCCAAGGCCGGAGCTTCAGGCTCGCGACCCGCTCGCCCGGATAGCCGGCCATCGCGCGATAGGCTCGGACGAGCGCGTCCTGCGCGACCTCCTCGGCATCTCGCCGATCACCCAGCAGGCGCAGGACGATCGAGTAGAGCCGGTCGGCGTGCGCCGCGACGAGCGCTGGAAAGGCGCCGTCGAGGTCGCGAGAGAGCCGGGTCGCGAGCGCCGCGTCGGTGTCCATCGAACCCTTCAACACGCCGCTCCGCCGTTCGGTTGCGAGCGAATCCTCGCTCCCGTGCCGCGGTCAGGAGATGACGAACGTGCCCTTCATGCTGGCGTGCACGAAGCAGTGGAACGGGTATGTGCCCGCCACGGTAAATGACGTGGCGCCGGTGCCGCCTCCGGGGATGGAGCCCGTGCACTTCGGGCCGCCATCGAGCTCCACGCCGTGTGGCACGCCGTCGCCATTTGCCCACTGCAGCACGTCGCCGACCTTGGCGTTGATCGTCGCCGGATCCCACGCATTGCCGACGACCGCGTTGACGACCGTCGCGGCGGCATCGGACCGGGCGCAGACGTCGCCCGCGGCCTGGGTTGCCGTCGACGCGGTCCCGGCGGGCGTGGTCGCGCCACCTCCGCCACCGGTTGGAGCGGCCGTCGCGCTGCCACCGCCGCCACAGGCGGCGAGGAGCAGCGTGATGCTGAGGACGGCGAGGCTTCGAATCCGCGGTCGCATGTCGATCCCTCCTGGGTCGCGGGGCGTCGTCACGCCCGTCGTTCGCGTCGCGCCACGATAGCGCGACGGCCCGGCGATCCTTCTATGGTTCGGCCCGTGGGCACCGATGGGATCTCCGACGCGGAGCTCGCCCGTCGCCTCGTGCTCCACGAGGCCCTCGCCCAGCAGACCCCGGCGCGCGAGCTGCGCGACCTCGGCGACGGCTGGCTGTTCCACGATCCCAGTGACGCCGAGCCCTTCTGGAACCGGATCATCGCCCCGCGCTGGCCGGCAAACGCGAGCTCGTTCGATCGCCGGCTGGACGAGGTGATCACGCTCTTCGCGACCATCGGCCGCCTGCCCCACGTTCGCCCGCTGCCCGCGGGCTGCGAGCCCCCGGACATGACCCGACGCCTCGAGGCCGCGGGCTTCGACATGATGGGGGCGGACCGGCGCATGGTCTTCGTCGGGGCGGCGAGCCTCGCGGCGACCGTCGCCGATTCGGCGGCGAGCGTTGCCACTGCGCTCAGCGGCGCCGAGATCACGATCAGCCGCGAGACCGGCGAGCTCTCCCGGGGACCGCGAACTCGAGCGGCTGCGCGGCGTTCGTCGCCCGAGCGGCGGCGCTGGGCCGTCGATGCCTCGATCGTCCTCGCGGAGGCGTTCCGGGTGGGCGAGATCCGCAGGATCGCCATCGAGAACGACGTCCTGGCGTGCGTCGGACGCCCCGGCTGCGCGGTCGTCCTGGTGAGCGTCGACGGCGAGCCCGCGGCGATCGCCCGGCGGGCGACCACGGTTGATGGCAGCTATCTCTCCTCGATCGGGACCCGGCCGAAGTTCCAGGGTCGCGGCCTCGGCGCGCTGGTCACGATGCTGGCCGTCCGGGACGCGATCGATGCGGGCAGTGCCATGGTCCATCTCGCGGTCGAGGCGGACAACGAGACGGCCCGGCAGCTGTACGAGCGGCTGGGTTTCGCCGTCGTGGGCGACCCGGCGCCGGACCTGCTGCTTCACTGACGCCATGAATCGCCAGGGCGGGGGCAGCGCCGGCCTCGTGGCGGATGCCACGGCGATCGTCCGCGACGCGGCCGGGCGCGATCCGTGGCTCTCGGGGCTCGTGCTCGACGCCATCGGCTGGGCCACGGTCGAGCTCGAGCGGGCGGCGGAGGAGCTGGGCCAGGCCTTCACCCGCGCCGGCCTGCCCGGACCCGCCTGGGCGCCGGGTCCGCGCGACTCGCTCCTCGGCGCCAGCTCGTGGGTCAGTAGCGAGTGGTGGCCCGCGCCGTCCGGCGGCCCCGGTCCCGCGATCGTCCTGCTCGAGCCCGACACCGAGGGCCGGCTCGCGGCCACGCTGGCGAGATTCGGGGAGGGCGTCGGCGCGATCTACCTATCGGCTCCGGCGCCGGACGCCGCAGGCATGCCCCACGCCACGCGTGACGCCGCGCGCCACGCCGGAGCCCCTGACGCGCTGCCCATCGATCGGTCGCGCCTGGGGGCGCCGGCGGCCGGGCCTGCCGGCACGGGTCGGCTGCTGCTCGCGAGGCCCACGTGGGGCCCGCATGTCGTCGTCCTCGATCGGCGGTGACGAACCGGCCGGCGCCATTCCCGCGCCTGCGGCTCCGGCGGGCCGGCAGCCTCCTCGACCTGCCCTGGGAGCTCCCGCTCGCCGACTGGCCATCGAACCTCGCGTTCCGCGTGCTGCCCGTCGGGCCGTCCCGGCACCTGGTCCGATTCCTCGTCGTCGATGGCAGGCTGATCGCGCTCAAGGAGGAGCCGACCGACGTCGCCGAGCGGGAGTACGCGGCCCTGGGCCACCTCGAGCGGGTCGGGCTGCCGGCGGTCACGCCGATCGGGATCGCCCACCAGCCCGAGCCGGGGACAGCGATCCTCGTCACCGACTACCTCGAGCACTCGCTCCAGTTTCGCCGCCTCCTGTCGCGCTTCCCGCTCGGGCCCGGGGCGTATCGGGACAAGCTGCTCGACGCGATGGCCTGGCTCCTCGTGGACCTCCACCGCGGTGGCGTCTTCTGGGGCGACTGCTCCCTCGCGAACACGCTGTTCCGGCGCGACGGCGATCGGATCCAGGCGTTCCTCGTCGACGCCGAGACCGCCGAGGTCCATCCCTCGCTTTCCGACGGCCAGCGCGCGTTCGATCTCGAAATCCTGGTCGAGAACGTCGGATTCGGCCTCGCGGACGTCGCGATGCTCCAGGATCGCGCCGAGGACCTCGACGACGCGGTCGCAGCGTCGGAGAACGTCCGCGATCGCTACGACGCGATCTGGCGGGAGCTCCACCTCGAGCCGCAGCTCCCGGCCGGCGACCGGCACGCCATCCGGACCCAGATCCGGCGGCTCAACGAGCTCGGCTTCGCGGCCGACGAGATCGAGGTCGTCCCCGCGGCAGAGGGCAACGACGTCCGGCTCCGCGTCACCACGACCAACCGCGACTTCCACGCCCACGAGCTGGAGCGGCTGACCGGGCTCCGAACCCTGGAGGGCCAGGCCCGCCTCCTGCTGAACGACCTCCGCGAGTACGTCGCCTGGCTCCGGCTCCGGTCAAGGCGCCGAATCACCGAGGAGGCGGGCGCACGTCGCTGGCGGCGCGACATCCTGGAGCCCACGCTCCGCCGCCTCCGCCGCTACCTCCGCGGCCGCGACGTCATCCAGGCCTACTGCGACGTGCTCGAGCACAAGTGGCTGCTCTCGGAGCGGACCGGGCGAGACGTGGGGCTCGGAGCCGCGATCGACGCCTATCTCGAGGTCGGTGCGCCGGCTCCCGAGCTGCCGCCGCCGGACCGCCTGCCGGTTGCCGCCACGGAGGCCGGTACCGCCGATCCCGCCGCCGAGTCGCGCGAGGCCGCGGACCCGATCGAGCTGGACGTCGCGGGCGTCGAGCTCGGCGCCGGCGACCCGGATCTCACCAACGCTCGCGGTGACTGACCTCGTCGATCGGCCGGCGGCCGCCGGCCTTCGGTGGCCTGGTCATGTCCGCCTCGTCGGCGGGGTAGCCGAAGGACAGCACGTAGCCGCACCAGTGGTCGTCGGGATGGCCGAGGGCTTCGCGCGCGATCGACTGGTCGTAGACCGTGGCCGGACAGCTCCCGATTCCGAGCTCCCACGCGGCCAGCATCATGTTCTCGGCGGCGAGGCCCAGGTCCCAGACCAGCGAGAGTGAGGCGCCGTCGGCGCGCGGGTCCGGCGCGATCAGCGCGATCCCCGCCGCCGCGCCCGCGACGTGACCGGCGTACGGCCCGACCTCGGACAGCCGCTGGAGCGTCTCGCGCC
The DNA here is from genome assembly GCA_035525825.1 of Candidatus Limnocylindria bacterium. Lineage (GTDB taxonomy): Bacteria > Chloroflexota > Limnocylindria > Limnocylindrales > CSP1-4 > UBA5189. The sequence goes on along the minus strand of DATLDP010000145.1, from coordinate 5,721 downwards.
GCTCCACCACCACGAAGTCCCAGGCCTGCTGGTTCTTGGAGCTGCCGGCGTGGCGCCCCGCATCGACGATCCGCTCCAGGTGCTCCGGGCTCAGCGGCCGTGCCTGGAAGCGACGGACCATCCGCTTCGACCGGATCGCCTCCCAGACGTCAGTCACGGTTGCCGGCCATCTTGACCGCGCGGACGAGGGTCTTGACGCCGCCCGGCTCCGCCTCGATCGCCGAGAACGGATGCTCCCGCTGCGGCAGCCGCGTGGCCGGCGTCGCCCGTGCGATCGCCTCGGCCTCGTCCGGGTCAAGCGGTCCGCCCAAGGCCTTCGCCAGGAAGCGGCCGACCGTGCCGCGATAGGCGGCGAACTCGTACAGCCAGCTGTGGTGGCCGCCCGGGATCGCGAGCACCTCCACCTCGGCCGCTTCGGGGTCATCCTCGCGGGCCCGTTCGACGGTCCGCTCCAGCCGGTCCAGGTGGCCGATCGGAACGACCTTATCGGCATCCCCGTGGATCAGGAGCACGGGGCCGCGATACCTGGCGATCGCCCGCGCCGCGGACACGGACCGGACCGTGTGGCCGCGCGGCGCGAGAAACACGTGGGTCGTGAGCCAGGAAAGGGGATAGGCGATCGGTCCGGGAAAGGGAAGCTTTGCCATGCGGAAGGTCTGGCGCGTGAGCCGGTATGGGTCAGCCGGCGTCGACGCGGCGACGACCGCGGCCACCCGCGGCTCCGCCGCGGCGGCGAGCAGCGCGCCGATCGCGCCCATCGAATGGCCGAGGATGGCGACCGAGGTCACGCCAGGGCGATCCAGGAGGTAACGCGTCGCTGCCAGCGCATCCGCGCCGAACTCGCCGGCCGTGAGCGGCAGCTCCTCCGGCGGGTTCTCGCCGTGGCCCCGGACGTCGATCGTCAGCACGTGCAGCCCGATCGCGTTGAGGATCAGGGCATTCGGAAGGGTCCGGTCCCGGGCCGATTCCCAGCCGTGGACCAGCAGGACCGCGGGTCCCGGGATGCCGCCTCGCGCGGGGATCCACCACGCCGGCAGGTCGATCCCGCCGGACTCGATCGAGAGCGTCTCGAACGCCAGGCCCAGGTCCGCCGGCGTGTGATCCGGGGCGTGGCGATGGGGATAGCCCGCGCGCGTCCGATAGACCTGCGCGAACCGCCACGCCGCAATCGGGCCCACCGTGAGCGCGGCCGTCAGGCCGAGCCGCCGCCTCGTCATGGCTTGAATGGTAGGTCGGCGCCGGATCGGAGGGTCTGGATCGCCCCGCGCCCTCGATACACTCTGGTCGTGCCCCGACGAGACCCCCATGACGTGCTCGGCGTGCCCCGCGATGCAGGCCAGGCGACGATCAAGGCCGCGTGGCGGAAGCTCGCCCGCGAGAACCACCCGGACCTCGCCTACGACGATCCGGCCGCCGCGGAGCGCGCGACCCGGCGAATGGTCGAGATCAACCGGGCCTACGCGGAGCTTCGCGCCGCGGTCACCGGCGGCCCTGCCGTTCCGGGCCGAAACGGGGCCGCGACGTGGCCGCCGGAGCCGAAGCCCACCCGTCCCGTCACCGGCCGCGTCGACACGACCGCGACGTTCCGGCCGCGGAACACCACCACCACCGGACCCGGCGACCGGCGGGAGGTCCGCCCGCCCGCCCCCGCGGATCGTCTGGCCCGGGAGCCGCTCCGCGCCTCACAACCAAACGGCCCGTTGAGCCGCGGCCGCGTCCGGGGCTTCCGCCCGCCACCTCCACCGACCCTCGAGGAGGCCCGCGCCCACCCGATCGAGTTCGGCAAGTTCCACGGCCACACCCTCGGCCAGATCGCAGACTTCGAGCCCACCTACATCGACTGGCTCGCGAAGACCATCTCGCGCGACCCCGACCTCGTCGCCGCCGCGCGGACCCTCCAGGACGATCTCGACCTCCGGGGCATCGTCCGCCAGGCCCGCTCGCCCGCGTGACCGGCGCCCCGGCCGCGGCCTCCCGAACCCGCGCGCTCGCGATCGCCACCTCGCTCGCGATGACCGTGCTCGCCGCGGGCTGCGGGACGAGCCAGGCCTCATTCGATCCGGCCGGCCCCTGCACCACGGACGGACGCGCGCCCGGCGCCTATCCGGACCTGCAAGCGAAGCTTCCGACGGCGCTCGGCGGCGTCGGGCCGGCGACCGGCACCGGCAGCGCGACAGCGGACCTCAAGCCGACCACGGTCGACTCCGGCCGGACGTGTACCCAAGCCGCGCTCGGCCCGCTCTGGGCCCACGGCGTCCGGGAGCTTCGATTTGCCGGCGCCACCTGGGACTACGGCAGCGGCGACGCGACGGTCAGCGCCTACTTCGCGACCCCGGCGGGCCAGCCGACCCTGGATCCGAAGTGGATGGAGGAGTTCTACGAGGTCGGCGCGCGGGCCTCCAGCAAGACCGAGAACCTCGTGTTCACGACGCCGACGATCGAACCGGCGGGCGAGGTCTGGCGACTCGACACGCTCAACGACCTCTCGTTCCAGACGGTCGTCGTGTGGTCCGCCACCGATGGTGGGGTCCGCGTCGCGATCGTCGCCACCCGGGTCGAGCCGGATGCCTCGCGCCGGGGGCACGACGCGGCCGTCGAGCTGGCCGTCAGCCAGTCGACCTCGCGGACGCAGCCGTGATCGACACGCCGTGAGTCGCCGATCCCGTCGGGACCTCGTGCTACGGTTCGGCCGATGACCGACCGATCGGACTGGGCCGAGCGCCGGACACGCTGGAAAGTCGAGCGGCTGGACCCCGCCCTGGCCCGCGCCCCCGAGCGGCAGCCGAGCTTCCGAACGCTGGGTGAGATCGAGCTGGATCCCATCTACGGGCCGTGGGCCGGCCCCCCGGAGCCCGATGCCGATGCGGCGGCCCGGATCGGCCTGCCCGGTGAGGCCCCATTCACCCGGGGCATCCACCCGAACGGCTATCGCTCGCGCCTCTGGACCATGCGGATGTTCGCGGGCTTCGGCGCCGCGGAGGACACCAATGCGCGATTCAAGGACCTGCTCGCCGCGGGCCAGACCGGCCTCTCGATCGCCTACGACATGCCCACGCTGTACGGCTACGACACCGATGACGAGGAGGCGGAGGGCGAGTTCGGCACCTGTGGCGTGGGCGTCAGCAGCCTCGCCGACATGGAGGTCCTGCTCGACGGCCTGCCGCTCGATCGCGTCTCGACATCGATGACGATCAACTCGCCGGCCGCCCCGATCTGGGCGATGTACATCGTCGCAGCCGAGAAGGCCGGCTATCCCCGGGCGACCTTGGAAGGCACCCTCCAGAACGACATCCTCAAGGAGTTCATCGCCCAGAAGGAGTTCCTGTTCGCGCCGGAGCCCTCGATGCGCCTCGTGACCGACACGATCGAGTTCGGCACGAAGGAGATGCCCCGCTGGAACACGATCTCGATCTCGGGCTACCACATCCGCGAGGCGGGCTCCACCGCGGTCCAGGAGCTGGCCTTCACGATCGCCGACGGCATGGCCTACGTGGAGGCGGCGATCGAACGCGGGCTCCGCGTCGACGACTTCGCCCCGCGCCTGTCCTTCTTCTTCAACTCCCACTCGGACTTCTTCGAGGAGATCGCCAAGTTCCGGGCGTCCCGCCGGATCTGGCACCAGCTCATGACCGAGCGCTACCACGCCGAGAACGAGCGTTCCACCTGGATGCGGTTCCACACCCAGACTGCGGGGGTTTCCCTGACGCCGCAGCAGCCGCTCAACAACCTGACCCGGGTGGCGATCCAGGCCTTGGCCGCGGTGCTCGGCGGGACGCAGTCGCTCCACACGGACGCGTACGACGAGGCGCTCGCGGTCCCCACCGCCGAGGCGGCCCTCCTGGCGCTGCGCCAGCAGCAGGTCATCGCCGAGGAGACGGGCGTGACAGGGACGGTGGATCCGTTGGGCGGGTCGTGGTTCGTCGAGCAGCTGACGGACGAGGTGGAGCGCCAGGTCTGGGTCTACCTCGACGAGATCGACCGGCGGGGCGGGATGGTCCCCGCGGTGATCGACGGCTATCCGCAGCGCGAGATTGCCGAAGCCGCGTACCGGTTCCAGCGCGAGTTCGACAACGGCGAGCGGCGGATCGTCGGGGTCAACTCGTACGTGGACACCCGCGAGGTGACGACGGTGCCCGTGCTCGACGTGCCGCCCGGCTCCGAGGAGCGGCACCTGGCTCGGCTGGCCCGGACCCGGCGGGAGCGTGACGCCGGCGAGGTGGAGTCCGCGTTGCGCGGGCTGCGCGAGGCGGCCGCTCGCCCCGGCTCGTCCGACGCGAACCTGATGCCCCACTTCATCCGCTGCGCCGCGGCGTACGCGACGCTTGGCGAGATGTGTGGGGTCCTCCGCGGCGTCTTCGGGGAGTACCGCGAGCCGATCGGCGTCTGAAATTCGAACCTTTTCGGCCCCCTGACCCTCTGGTAGGTATGCGCCCCCACGCCCCCGCCGCAGTCGCCTTCCTCGCGATCCTCGCCACCGGCCTCGTCGGCTGTTCGGCGACGCCGAACCTTGGCCCCAGCCCGCGGCCGTCGCTGCCGACTTCGATCCCAGGCAACCTCCTGACCCTGCCGCCCACCGCAGCTCCGACCGCGGCAACCCAGCCGGCCGGCCTTGTCATCCTCCTCGGCAGGATCATGACGATGGACGACCCACCGATCGCCGAGGCGATCGCCTTCGAGGGTGGAGAGGTGGTCGCGGTTGGCGATCGCGACGACGTCATGGCGCTCGACGACGAGACCGCGCAGGTCATCGAGCTCGGCGCCAACGTGGCGTATCCCGGCTTCATCGACGCCCACGCCCACTGGATCGGCGATCGCTCGGTGATGGGGATCGAGTCCGCCGCGGACGCCATGGATGCCGCCGTCTCCCGCGGCTGGACCTCGATCTCGGAGGAGTGGGTTGACCAGGACCGGCTCGCGGAGCTGGATGAGCTCGCGCAGTCGCACGCCCTCCCGCTTCGCGTCGACGGCTACCTCGCGCTCAACCTCCCGGCGCCGTCGGGTGAACACCTCGGAGACTGGTACGCGGCGGAGCAACCCGGCCCGCGCGCGGATCGCCTTCGCGTCCGGGGCGTGAAGATCACCTTGGACAACGGCTGGGGCTCGCAGGTCTGGTGGAACCAGGAAGACCTCACGGGCACCATCGGACGGGCCAACACGCTGGGCTGGCAGGTCGCGATCCACACCGTCAGCACGGAGGCCCATGAGCTCGTGCTGAACGCCTACGAGGCGGCCCTCGCCGGAGGCCCGAACCCGCTCCACCACCGGATCGACCACGCGATCCAGGTGACGGACGACCAGCTGGCCCGGATGGTCGCCGCCGACCTCGTCACGGTCGTCCACCTCGACGGCGCGGCCGCCGACTGGATGCTGGAGGCGGATTACCTGGGCAACCTGGGCGAGAACACCGCCTGGCTGGCCCGGTGGCGCGACTTCGTCGATGCCGGCCTGCACGTCGCGGCGGCGTCGGACACGCCCTGGATCTTCCCCGGCTTCCAGCTCACCGACGGGATCGGCCGGCCGTTCGACCAGGTCGCAGGCGGCCTGGACGCGCGGGGCCGGGCCAATCCCCAGACCCCGCCGTTTGCCCTCGAGCAGCTGCTCACGGCAGAGCAGGGCCTGCGGGCCATCACCGTGGATGCGGCGTACGCGCTGGGTGACGAGGCCGCGCGCGGCCACCTCGCGGCGGGGACCTACGCGGACCTGACGATCCTGAGCGGCGAC
>DATLDP010000144.1:0-5021 GCA_035525825.1 Candidatus Limnocylindria bacterium | reverse complement strand
TTCGAGGCGATGACCGCCGATCGACCCTACCGCAAGGCCCTCTCCACCGAGCAGGCCCTCGCCGAGCTGCGCAAGTTCGCGGGCGTCCAGTTCGATCCCGAGGTCGTCGATGCCTTCGTGAAGACCTCCTGGGCCGACGATGTTCGCGACGCGGGCGAGCCCGATCTTCGACCGATCCCCCTCCTCGGGCAGCACGCCGCGCGCGCCGCGCGCGCGTTCGACGGGCCGGCGCCAGGGTCGCCTGCCGCAGACCTGGCCTAGCAGACCCAGGGCGGGGTGGTACTGGGGGCCACCCTCGCCCGCCTCCTTCCGAGTGAGCCCCTTGCCCGGTCGGGGTACCAAACCACCCTGACCCCATCGGACCCGACGGAAGTCCTGCGCAGTGACGGCCTCGGAGCCCGGACAATGACCGCGTGCTGATCCTCAGCCTCGTCATCGGGCTCGCGCTCGGCCTCCTGGCCGGCGGCAGCCTCGAGAATCTCGCCAGCGTCCGGCTGCGCCTGGTCGGGCTGCTGTTCCTCGGGCTCGTCCTGCGATACGCGACGCAGTTCGCGATCGAGTCGGGCAGCACGAGCATCGACGCCTACCGTCTCCCGCTGTTCGCAATCGGCTTCACCGTCCTGCTCATTGGGATGTGGGTCAATCGCGATCAGGCCGGCTTCCTGCTCGCCTTCGTCGGCGTGCTCCTCAACGCGGGCGCAATCGTCACGAACGGCGGCTACATGCCGGTCTGGGAGCCCAGCATCATCGCGGCCGGCCTGGATCCGGCGGACATCACGAGCGGCTTCCACAAGATCGTCGGCATCGCGACGGACGGCGGGGTCCCGCGCGAGTTCCTGGCCCAGGCGGGGCCGATCGGCGACATCATCCCGATCCCGATCCCCGGCCTCCAGAACGTCGCCAGCATCGGCGACCTGTTCCTCGCCGCGGGCCTCGCGTTCTTCCTCTTCGCGACCACGGTCCGCCACCCGAGCGAGGTCGAGGCCGCGAGGACGGCATCGATGGCCCGCCGGCTCGGCGAGCTCGGTCAGCTCCCCGACTGGGCGGGCGATGTCATCGACCCGTGGACCGGCGGGCCGGTGGCCGAGTCGGGATCGACACGGGCGGCGGGCTTCGGGGAGGGCGGGCTGGTCAGCGCCTCGGCGTTGGAGCGGCCACTCCAGCTCGGCGGCAGCGCGGTGGGCTCGGAGGGCGTGTTCTCCGACGGCGCCCTCGGCCGGGCACGCCCGATTCCAGGCGTTCCCCAGGTCCTGGAGCGCGTCCGCCGCCACCCATATGTCCGCCTCGCGCTCGACAGCTCGTTCAGCGCCCTCTGGACCGGCCAGCTCGTCAGCGCCCTCGGCGACCGGATCCACCAGGTCGCGCTCGCCTTCGTGATCTGGCAGGCGACGGGTTCCGCGATCGCCGTCGGGGCGATCTTCCTGACCGCCACCGTCCCGAACCTCCTCTTCAGCCCGCTCGCCGGCACGCTCGTCGATCGCTGGGACGTGCGCGAGGTGATGATCGTCAGCGACCTGCTCCGGGCCGGGATCGTGCTGCTGATCCCGTTGGCCGTCGTGACGAACCTCCTGCTCGCCTACCCGCTCGTGTTCCTGGTGACCACGGTGTCGATCTTCTTCCGGCCCGCGAAGGGGGCGATCCTGCCGCGGATCGTCGCCTCGGACGACCTGGTGCCGGCCAACTCGGCGCTGTGGGTGGGCGAGACGTTCGCGGACATCGGCGGCTACCTGCTCGCCGGCCTGTTCGTGGGGCTGCTCGGGAGCCAGCTGCCGCTCGCCTTCTGGGTCGACTCGGTAACGTACCTCGCCTCTGCGATCCTGATCGCCTCGATCGCCGTCGCGCCGCTCACGCGGACCGCGGCGGACCTCGCCGACGTGGCCGCGGCGCGCGCCGCAGGCATCCGCGGGGCGATCGCCACGTTCCGGCGAGAGCTCGTTGAGGGTTGGCAGTTCCTCCGCCAGGAGCGGATCCTCCTGGCAAACACGTTCCAGGCGACGGCCGGGCAGTTCATGCTCGGGACCGTGCTGGCCCTCACCCCCGTGCTGGCCGCGAAGTCGCTCGACCTCCATGGCTGGACCCAGGAGGAGGGCTACGCGTTCCTCGAGGGCGCGATCGGCGCGGGGAACCTGGTCGGCGGGTTCCTGATCGGGCTCGTCGGGAGTCGGCTCAGCCTCGGCAAGCTGGTGATCCTCGGGTACGTGATGACCGGCGCGATGGTCGCGATCTTCCCGCTGACGGGGTCGCTGAGCCTCGCGCTGGGCGTCGCGTTCGGGATCGGGTTCGGGAACCTGGCGTTCGTCATCCCCAGCCAGACGCTGTTCCAGCGGCGAACGCCGCCCGAGATGATGGGTCGGGTGCTGGGATTGCGGTCCTCGCTCGTGTTCGGCTCCATGGCGATGGCGATGGGGCTCGGCGGCGTCCTGGGTGAGCTGTTCGGGGCCGTGCCGGTCATCGCCATCTCCGGGCTCGTCACGGTCGCGGCGGGTCTCGCCGGCGTGCTGGTGCCCGCCGTGCGCGATGCGTGAGGCCCTTCGCGTACACTGCCCGCCGGTCCCGATCGGACCGATTCGCCGACCGATTGCCCAGGAGATCCCAGTCCTGCGATGACCGACCGATTGAACGACGCGCCCGACGGCGACGAGGTTGCCGACGAGGCCCAGGACCTGTCCGACGCCCAGCTCGAGGCCGCCACCGAGGCGGCCGAGGACGAGGTCGCGGCCGAAGTGGACGGCTCGGAGGACGAGCTCGAGGCGGTCGATGACGAGGACGAGGACGCGCTCGAGGCCGGCGACGATCCCGACCGCGAGGATGCCGGCGGCGAGGGCACTGCCGGCGACGAGGCCGCGGCCGCTGCGCCGCGGATGGGCGCCCGGGCCCGAGCCGAGGAGGCTGCCCGCCGCCGTGCCGAGAGCACGGGCAAGGGTCGCGCCGCCGAGAAGGCCGCAAAGGCGACCGCCCGAACCCAGATCCCGATCGATCCCGCGCTGCGGATCAAGGACCCGATCTCGTCGGCGTTCGTGATCGCCTCCATCGTCATCTTCATGCTGGTCTTCCTGCAGGCGATGGCCTTCGGCAAGGGCGGCGCGTTCACGCCGGTCCGGACGCCCGGGCCGGTCCCCTCGATCACCGCGGCGCCGAGCGTCAGCCCGGGCGCCAGCAGCAGCCTCGCGCCGTCGGGGTCACCTGCCGCGTCGCCCGCGGCGTCGCCTGCCGGCTCCGTGGCGCCCTCGGCTGCTCCGAGCACCGCTCCGTCGCCTTCCTGAGACGCGCGGCGGCCTGACCGCCGCATCGGAACGCGCGAGACCCCGGCGTATCCTCGGTCCGTGCGCCTCCGGATCGGACGACGATCACCGGCGCCGACCACCGGGCCGGCGCCCGACGGAGCGCCGAATCTCGCCTCCGTGCGCCCCGACGCTGACGCGCTCGCGTGGAACCGCGCTCGAGCGGAGATGGTCTCGAAGCAGCTGGAGCGCCGCGGGCTTCGCGACCCGCGCGTCCTGGCAGCGATGGCCGCCGTTCCACGTGAAGCCTTCGTCCCGGGCGTGCCGGCATCGGTCGCCTACGACGACCGGGCACTGCCGATCGATGCCGGCCAGACAATCAGCCAGCCGTACGTGGTCGCCCGGATGACGGAGCTGCTGGGGGTGGAGCCCGGCGATCGCATCCTCGAGATCGGGACGGGTTCGGGCTACCAGGCCGCCGTGCTGGCGCGACTCGGCGCGCGGGTGACGTCCATCGAACGGCACGCGGGCCTGGCGGGCGCCGCGCGCGAACGGCTGTCGGCGCTGGGCGTCGCCGGCGTGGACGTTCGAGTGGGCGACGGAAGCGCCGGCGTACCCGCTGGGGCGCCATGGGACGGCATCATCGTCACCGCGGCCGCACCGGCGATCCCTGCCACGTTGCGCGAGCAGCTCGAGATCGGGGCGCGTCTCGTGATCCCCGTCGGCTCGAGGGAGCAGCAGGACCTGCGCATCATCGAGCGCGCGACCGCGAGCGACTGGCGGGACTGGTCCGACGGCGCGGTCGTGTTCGTGCCGCTCATCGGTGAGGCGGGCTGGGCCCCCGGCGAGGACACCCGTGGGTGAGCGCCTCCGCTAGACTCGGCGCTCGATGGCCCACGTGTTCGTCGCTCCCCACCCTGACGATGTCGCGCTGTCCTGCGGCGGGCTGATCGCCAGCCTCCGCGAGATCGGCCAGAACGTCACGATCCTCACCGTCTTCTCGGGGTCGGGCTCGAGCGGTGGCGCGAACGGCGGCGGCCTCTCCACCTACCAGCGCGAGGCGCTCGGGTTCGGGACCAAGGCGCTGTGGCCGGCGACGGAGACCTTCAATCGAGCGTCCATCCGGGCCGACTGGCCGGCGGGCGAGGGCGACGCCGAGTGGGCGGCCGACGATGAACGGCTCGAGGCCACCCAGCAGGACGCCGACGCCTCCGCCAAGCGCTTCTGGCAGCGGGCCTCCTGGTATCGGCGCGCCGACATCCACAATCGATCCATCGCGGGCCAGGCCGTCATGGATGACGTCTCCACCCAGGGCGCGTTGTATACGGATGACGTGGTCGAGGCCGCGAGCGCGGGCGAGATCGTGGCCAAGCGGCGGGTCGAGGACGAGCGCTACGCGTACTTCGCCGAGGCCTCGGTCGTGTTCCTGGACCTGCCCGACGCGGTCTTCCGCGGCTACGAGGGTGACGACCAGCTGCTCGGCCCCGTTCGCGCGGACGACGATGCCCCGATCTCGATCCTGCGCAAGGAGATCGCGCGGCTGGAGCCGCAGACGGTCTACGTGCCGCTCGGCGTCGGGAACCATGTCGATCACCAGCTGTGCCGCGACGTCGGGGTCTCGCTCCTCGCCGAGCCGCGGACCTGGGTCATGCCGGGTCCCGAGTGGGCCGGCAAGGTCGTCTTCTACGAGGACTTCCCGTACGCCTGGTGGAACGGCTTCCAGTCCCTCGACGAGCTGCCGGCCGGAGCCCTCGACGGGATCCCCGAGGACATCCTGCTCACCCCGCGCTACGCCGACAT
>DATLDP010000021.1:0-15796 GCA_035525825.1 Candidatus Limnocylindria bacterium | reverse complement strand
CGGCGGTACCGCCGCGTCATGCGGGCCATGCGGGCGTTGGCCCGTCCGGTCCTCGCTCACGCACCTTCGGGGTGCGCTCGCTTCGGTCCTCCGCGCCGCCTTCGCCTGACCCGGCCTGCCGCGCCGGCCGCTCCCCTCGAGGTAGGACAATGCCCGCATGAAGGTCGTGATCACCGGCGGCGCCGGGTTCGTTGGCCGGGCGGCAGTCCGGGCGTTGGTCGAGGCCGGCCACCGGGTGCGGGTGGTGTCGCGCGATGCGTGGCCCAGCGGGTCGCTGTTCGACCGGCTGGGCGTCGAGGTCGTGACCGGTGACGCCGGGGAAGCCTCGGTCATCGATGCGGCGCTCGCGGGCCAGGAGGCGCTCGTCCAGGCGGCGGCGACGTATCGCTACGACCGCAAGGCCGGATCGTCGATGGGCAACAACGCGCCGCTGGCCCGGACGATCCTCGAGGCCGCGCAGCGCAACGGCACGGCCAGAGTCGTCGACATCTCCTCGATCGTCGTGTTCGCGCTGGGCCATTCGCCCGTCAACGAGGACACGCCCCTCGGGGGCCCGGGGGTGACCGGCTGGAGCGATCCCTACCTCCGCAGCAAGGTCGAGGCCGAGCGCGTCGGGCGAGAGCTGGAAGCAGGCGGCCTGCCCCGGGTCACGCTCCATCCCGGCACCGTCATCGGGCCGGAGGACACGGCAATGGGCACGAGCAGCGGCTTCGTGACCAACCTCCTGCGCGGCGGGCCGACGGTGGATTCCCGGGCGCCCTGGGTGGACGTCCGCGACGTCGCCCGCGCGATCGTCCTGGCGCTGGACCAGCCGTCGGGCACGCGCTTCTGCCTGACCTCGGGCGTCGTCTCCCACCGCGAGGTCGGGCCCCTCATCGATGAGCTGACCGGGCTCCATCCCAAGCGTTCGTTCCTGAGCGCCGGCATGACCCGGATGGTCGCGCGGGTGAACGACGCCTTCGGTGGTCGCCTGAGCCCGCTGCCGGATCGCGGCGCCATCGACTGGCTGCTCGACAACGCCGCGGCGGTCGACACGACCCGGGCGACGCGCGACCTCGGGCTCACCTTCCGGCCGCTCCGCGAGACCCTGGCCGACACGATCCGGTGGTGGGCCGAGCACGACGCCATTGACCGCAAGCTCGCCGGCGAGCTCGCCCCAAAGCCAGTCTGAGGGGGGCGGCACGACGTGGCGACAGACCGCCCGTTCCCGGAGCGAATCGAGATCGTCGTGGAGATCCCGCGTGGGAGCCGGAACAAGTACGAGTACGACGAGCACGCGGGCGTCTACCGCCTCGACCGCGTCCTGAGCTCCGCTGTCTACTACAACTTCGAGTACGGCTTCATCGAGGGCACCCGGGCGGACGACGGCGACCACACGGACGCCCTGCTCCTGATCGACGAGCCGACGTTCACCGGCTGCCACGTCTGGGCTCGCCCGATCGGCGTCCTCGAGATGAGCGACGAGAAGGGCGGCGACTACAAGGTCCTGTGCGTCGCCGAGGGCGACCCTCACCAGCGGCACGTCGAGCGCCTGGACCAGGTCCGGCCCCACCGGCTGGTCGAGATCGAGCACTTCTTCCAGACCTACAAGCTGCTGGAGGACAAGACGGTGGAGATCGCCGGCTGGCGCGAGCTCCCGCGCGCGCTGGAGATCCTTCGCCACGACCGCGCCCTCTGGGAACAGGAGCGGGCGCGCGCGGCGCAGAGGTGAGCGACGGGCGCGTGGACCGTGGCCGGCGTGGCGGGGGAGTTCGATGGGCCGCCCCCGTTGATCCGCCCGACACGACCCGGCTTTTCTTCGCGGTGCCGGTTCCCGCCGACGCCCGGGCTCGGGTCGGCCAGCTCATGGAGCAGGTCCAGGGCGAGGTCGGAGATGGGACGGCGCGAATCCGCTGGGTTCGGGTCGAGGGCCTGCACCTGACCCTGCGCTTCCTCGGGCCCACGCCAAACGCCAACATCCCGCCGCTGATCGAGGGCCAGGACGCGGTGGCGGCCGCGACCGCTCCCTTCGGCGTGACCCTCAGCGGCGGTGGCGCCTTTCCGTCGCTCGCACAGCCGCGGAGCCTGTGGATCGGCGTCGTGGAAGGGGAGGCGTCGCTGGCCCGGCTCGCGACGGAGGTCACGGCGGCCGCGGAGGGCTGCGGCCTGCACCTCGAGACGCGGCCGTTCGCCCCGCACCTGACGGTCGGACGGACGGATGGGGTTCGACAGGCGCCGGCCGCCGCGCAGGCACTCGAGGCCGCGGCTCGCGACCTCGAGGTGCGATTCGACGTGGACCGGATCGCGCTGTTCCGGAGCATCCTGGGCCACGGCCCTGCCCGCTACGAGCCCGTCCACGAGGCCCTCCTCGGGGGCTGACCCGCGCTACGATCGATCGGCGTAGCGGAGCCACACCCACCCGATGCCGTCCCTTGCCTGTCGCATCTGCGGTCGCGTCGTCTACACCGCGGCCGAGCTCGACTCCCTCTTTGCCGAGGAGCGCCGTTGCCCACGCTGCGGCGGGGTCCTGGAGCCCGACCGCCGCTCCGGCAACCGGCGCAAGTTCGAGCGGCGCCAGAACCCGCCGGACCAGCCCGGCGCGCCTTCCGGGATCGAGCGACGGCGGCGCGACCGGCGCACGACCAAGCGGCGGCGCGAGGACGGCAAGTCGTTCGGGGCGTCGTGAGGGCGCGGTCGTGATCGACCTCGACCGCGCATGAACGACCGAGCTGCTGCCGCGGCATCCCTCCCGGATCGGATCGCGTTCCTGGGATTCGGGCTGATCGGCGGCTCCATCGCCCTGGCGATCCGCGAGGCCGGGTACCGGGGATGGATCAGCGCGTGGACGCCGGGCGGACGCGGCCCGCTCGAGGGGCGTGAGCGTGGCATCGTGGACGACCACGCTGTCGCTGCCGAGGATGCGATCCAGGCGGCAGCGCTGGTCATCCTCGCCGGGCCGCCACTGGCCACCCTCGCCGCCGTCGCCGACCCCCGGCTCCCGGGATCCGGCGCCCTGATCACGGACGTTGCCAGCACCAAGGCGCGAATCGTCGAGGCCGCGAACGCCAGTAGCCTCCGTTTCGTGGGTGGGCACCCAATGGCGGGACGCGAGACCACGGGGTTCGGATCGGCGACCGCCGACCTCTTCGTGGATCGGCCGTGGGTCGTGGTGCCTGGCGCGCGCGCGTCGACCGACGATGCGGGCACCGTCGATGCCCTCGCAGCCGCGACCGGCGCCCGCCCGATCCGCCTCGATGCCGTGGCCCACGACCATGCCGTGGCGGCGATCAGCCACCTGCCGCTCGTCCTGTCGGCGGCCCTCGTGGAAGCGGTCGCCGGCAAAGGAGCGCGCGACTGGCCACTGGCGCGCGCGCTCGCCGCGGGCGGCTGGCGGGACATGAGCCGCCTCGCCCGTGGGGACGTCGAGATGGGGGAGGGGATCCTCGCCACGAACGCCGCCGCGGTCGCGAGCCGACTCCGCGACGTCCGGGCGGTGGTCGATCGATGGATCGTCGACCTTGACGGACCGCCAAGCGACGAGGCGCTCCGCGAGCGGCTGCAGGCCGCTCGGGACGCCTTGGAGCGCGAATGACCGACGGCGAGCAGGTCCTGGTGATCCCGCGGACCGCGATCATGGCGGACCCCGGCTGGCACGGCATCTCGACCGAGGGCCTGGCCGGCTTCGAGTCCGTGGTCGCCCGCGACGGCGAGTTCCGGCCGCGCGCGGAGGTCGAGGTCGACCGCTCGTGGAAGCAGGTGATCCCGTACCTCGTCCTCCGGGACGGCGATCGCTACTTCCTGATGCGCCGCACGCAGGCCGGCGGTGACGCCCGGCTGCATGACCGCTTCTCGATCGGGGTCGGCGGCCACCTCAACCCGGGAGACGGCGATCTGGCCGGCGGCCTTCGACGGGAGTGGCGCGAGGAGATCGAGGCGGACTTCGAGCCGGAGTTCCACCTGATCGGGCTCCTCAACGACGACACGACCGACGTGGGTGGGGTCCACGTCGGCGCGGTGTACGTCGCCGACGCCGCCGGCCGCGGGGTCGCGATCCGCGAGACGCACAAGCTGTCCGGGGCGTTCGCGGAGCGGGAGGAGGTCGCCGCCGTGGTGGACCGGATGGAGTCCTGGAGCGCCCTCGTCTTCGAGCACCTGGAGGGCGAGCACACCTGACGCGTGGTTGCCGGTCCGGGCCTGCCGAGCCGGCGGTGCGATACTGGCCGTGGAGGCAACCAGGCACCATGGCCACAGGGGCGCGACGGGGGAGGGCAGCAGGCGGGCTGCCGCGACGTGGGCGAAGGCTCGGGCTCCGCCGCGGATCCCTCTTCCTCGTGGTCGTCGGCTGGCTCCTCATGGCATCCGGCGCCGCCGCGGCCGGTCCCGAGGTCGTCGTCCTGCCCACCACGGGCATCGTCGACGGCAGCATGGCGAAGTACCTCGAGGACTCCATCACCCAGGCGGAGGAGCGCGACGCCGCCGCCGTGGTGGTCAAGCTCAACACCCCGGGCGGCGACCTGCTGTCCACCAACGCGATCGTCGGGACGCTCCTCGAGGCGAAGGTGCCAATCATCGTCTGGGTCGCGCCCGCCGGCGGCTTCGCGGCGAGCGCCGGGACGTTCATCACCCTCGCCGGCAACGTTGCCCTGATGGCGCCGGGCACGAGCATCGGGGCCGCGTCGCCGATCAGCGGGGACGGCAGCGACATCCCCGGGACGCTCGGCGACAAGGTCAAGAACGACGCCATCGCAAAGATCACGTCCATCGCGACCGCCCGCCACCGCAACGTCGAGTGGGCCGCCTCCACGGTCCGCGACGCCCGATCCTCGCCTGCCGAGGAAGCGGTTCAGCTCGGGGCCGTGGATGGACTTGCGAGCACGCTCGAGGACGTCCTCGCCGTTGCGAATGGCAAGACGGTCGAGGTCGCCGGCGAGGAGCGCGTCCTCGAGCTGGGCGGCGCGATCGTCAGCGAGCAGACCATGAACCCGTTCCTCGCCCTGATCCGGCTCCTGTCCGACCCCACGATCGCCACGCTGCTGTTCACGACGGGCTCCATCGGGCTCCTCGCGGAGCTCTACAGCCCGAACTTCGTCACCGGCATCCTGGGCGCGCTGATGGTCCTGCTGGCGCTCGTCGGGTTCGGGACGCTGCCGCTGAACGTCGGCGGGTTCCTGCTGGTTATCTTCGGCCTCGTGCTGTTCGGGCTGGAGGTGACCGTGACCAGCCACGGCCTCCTCGGATTCGGGGGCGTGGTGTGCATCGCGCTGGGGCTCTCGGCGCTCTTCACGGGTCCCGTGGATCCGTTCGAACCGTTCGTGCGTGTCGCGCTGCCGCTGATCGTCGCGATCTCGGCGAGCGCGGCCGGGTTCGTCGCGCTCATCGCCTTCGGGATGCTGAAGTCGCGCCGCATCGGCCTCGGGGCGGCCATCGGCGCCAATGTCGCGCCCGGCGCGACCGGCGAGGTCCGTGCGCCCCTCGGGCCGTTCGGGTCGGTCTTCACGGCGGGCGAGGAGTGGACCGCTCGAACCGCGGATGGGACGACGCTCGAACGCGGCACGCCCGTTCGAATCATCAAGGTGGACGGATTGACGCTCACCGTCGAGCCGGACGCGTCATCATCGAAGGGCACGTGATCGCCGGCCCGCCGGCGCGCCACGGCAATCGGAGGTAACTCGTGGAGCTCCCCATCACCCTCGCGGTCGGCGCCTTCCTCCTGGTGGCGCTGCTCGTGGTCGTCTACCTGTCCATTCGGGTGGTTCAGCAGTACGAGCGGATGGTGGTCTTCCGCCTCGGCAAGACCGATGAATCCATGGTGCGCGAGCCGGGCCTCCGGTTCCTCGTGCCGCTGATCGATCGACCGGTCAAGGTCGACCTTCGAGAGACGCTGACCGAGGTCCCGAGCCAGACCACGATCACCCGGGACAATGCCCCGATCAACGTCGACTTCCTCGTCTACTGGCGGATCAATGAGCCCCTCAAGAGCGTCCTCGCGCCCCAGCGCCTCGACCAGATGCTCCTCGGCATCGCGTCGACGACGCTGCGCGCCGTGATCGGCGATATCTCGCTGGACGAGGTCCTGTCCAAGCGTGAGCAGATCAACGAGGTCCTCCGGGTCAAGCTCGACGAGGTCACCGAGCGCTGGGGCGGCAAGGTCACCACGGTGGAGATCCGCGAGATCACCCCGCCGCGCGACGTCCAGGACGCGATGAACCGGCAGCTCTCCGCCGAGCGGACGCGACGCGCGGTCATCACGGAGTCGGAGGGCAACCGGCAGGCGGCGATCAACAACGCCGAGGGCCAGAAGCAGTCGGAGATCCTCAAGGCCGAGGGCGAGCGCCAGGCGGCGATCCTGCGGGCCCAGGGCTTCTCGGAGGCGCTGGGACAGATCTTCTCTGCCGCAAAGGGGATCGACCAGAAGACGATGGCGCTCCAATATCTGGAAGCGCTCAAGGCGCTGGGGGCGAGCCCATCGACCAAGTACGTGATCCCGATGGAGTTCACCCAGCTCATCGCACCCATCAGCGGCTTCATCAACCGGGGCATGGCCCCCGACTCAGCCAACGCGGAACAGCGGGGGTAGGCATGACCAAGATCCTGGTCGTCGATGACGAGGCGAACGTCCAGCGCCTCCTGCAGTACACGCTCAAGCAGGCCGGTTACACGGTCGTGGTCGCGGGCGACGGGCAGGAGGCGCTCAAGCTCTGGCAGTCCGAGCAGCCCGGGCTGATCCTGCTGGACGTCAGCCTGCCCAAGATCGATGGCTACGGCGTCGCCGAAAGGATTCGGGCGGACGAGGCGGGCAAGGCCCACGTCCCGATCATCATGCTGACCTCCGAGAAGGAGGTCGAGCAGAAGGTCCGGGGCCTCCGCGCCGGCGCCGACGACTACCTGGTCAAGCCGTTCCACCAGGCCGAGCTGCTGGCCCGGATGAAGGGCCTGCTCTCGCGCTTCAGCCCCGGTGACGGGGCTTCGCGAGCCCGTCCGCCGCTCGGCAAGATGATCGCGTTCTACGGCGCCAAGGGCGGGGTGGGCGCGACCACGATCGCGATCAACACCGCGATCGCGATGCACACCGAGCTCGACCGCAAGGTCGCCCTGGTGGATGCGGTCCTCCAGTTCGGCGACCACCGGGTGTTCCTGGACCTCGGCAACGATCGGAAGTCCGTCACCGACCTCATGACGGCGCCGCAGATCGACTCCGAGCTGCTCAAGTCCGTGATGGTCAAGCACGACTCCGGCGTGGACCTGCTGCTCGCACCCACCTCGCCGGAGGAGGCGGACCTCGTCAACCCGGAGAACCTCGCGAGCGTGCTCGCGATGCTCCGGACGATGTACGACTACGTGATCGTCGACGTCGACAAGCGCCTGGGCGACCTCACCCTCTCGATCCTCGACCACGCGGACGAGGTCCACATCGTGATGACCGCGGACCTGTCGTGCCTGAAGAACGTCCGGCTCGTCCTCGAGGCCCTGCGGCGGATCGGGTTTGACCCGAAGCGGCTCAAGCTGGCCCTCAACCGCTCGAATGCGTTCACGGGCATCTCCGTCGGCGCGGCCGAGAGCGCGCTGAAGCGCGAGTTCGAGACGAAGATCACGAACGAGTACCGCGTCGCGATCTCCGCCCAGAACACCGGGTCGCCGTTCGCCTACTCGAAGCCGGATTCGCCGCTGGGCAAGGAGATCGTCGAGCTCGCGCAGGCGATCGACGCCGTCTTCGCGCCCCAGGTCACGGCGGCCGGCGCCGGGGTGCCGCGGATCGGGGCGGGAACCGCTCGCTAGATCCCGTTCCGGGGTCCCGGGCCCGGCGGGTGATCCGGAGATAAGCGCCCGTTCGTAGGGTGACGGGGTGCTGGCCACGCTGCTCTCCGCAACGCTCGTCGCGCTCGAAGGGCGCGTGATCCGGGTCGAGGTCGACGTGGCGCCGGGGCTGCCCGGTTTCACGATCGTGGGGCTGGGCGACGCCTCGATCCGCGAGGCTCGCGAGCGGGTGCGCGGCGCATTGCGGAACTCGGGGTTCATCCATCCGCCGCGGCGGATCACGGTCAACCTGGCGCCCGCGGACGTCCCGAAGACCGGGTCGTCGGCTGATCTCGCGATCGCTGTGGGCATCCTCGTCGGCTCCGAGCAGTTCACGGCCCGAGCCGGTCGGGCGGCGCTCATCGGCGAGGTGTCGCTCGGGGGCGAGATTCGGACGGTGCCGGGGCTGCTGCCGATGGTCGCCGCGCTGGCGCGGCGGGGCGTTCGCCGGGTAATCGTGCCGGCTGATGGCGAGGACGAGGCTCGGCTCGTCAGCGGACTCGAGATCGTGCCGGTGACCACGGTGGGCGACGCCGTCGCTGTGCTCCGATCACGCCGTCGCGCGGGGCCCATGCAGCCCGCGAGGGTCGAGCTCGCACCCGTGCCGGCTGCCGGCGAGCGCTCCGAAGCCTCCGACGGCATTCGTGGACCGCAGCTGGCCGCGGCCATCCCGCCACCGGATCTGGCCGATGTCCGCGGTCAGGTCGAGGCGAGGCGGGCGCTCGAGGTGGCCCTCGCTGGCGGCCACGGGCTCCTGATGATCGGCCCACCGGGAACGGGGAAGACGATGCTCGCCAGGACGATCCCGGGCCTGCTGCCCGAGCTGAGCGACGAGGAATCGCTCGCGGCCACGATCGTCGCCTCCGTCTCAGGCGAGGGACCGATCCGGGGCCTGATCCGGCGCCCCCCGTTCCGGGCGCCGCACCACACGAGCTCGTATGCGGCGATCGTTGGCGGCGGCCGCGGGCTGATCCCCGGTGAGGTCACCCGCGCGGATAGCGGCGTCCTCTTCCTCGACGAGCTGACGGAGTTCTCGCGCGACGTGCTCGAGGCGCTACGGCAGCCGCTGGAGGACGGCCGCGTGACGATCGTGCGGGCCTCGGGCGCCGCGACGCTGCCGGCGCGGTTCCAGCTCGTGGCCGCCACGAACCCGTGCCCCTGCGGCCACGCGGGCGAAGAAGGACGCTGCTCCTGCGCACACGGGGTTCCAGAGCGGTACGTCGGGCGGATCTCCGGGCCGCTCAGGGATCGCATCGACGTCTGGGTCAGCCTGGTTCGGATGCGCGCGGAGGCGATGGTCGCGATGGTGGAGCCGGAGGCGTCAGTGGTCGTGGCCGCGCGGATTGCCGAGGCTCGAACGCGCCAGCGAGCGCGGCCAGGTGGCCGGCTGAACGCCCGCGTGAGCGGTCGCGCCCTTCGCGCCCTCGCGGCGCTCCGACCCGAGACGAGCGCCGCGCTCGCGGACCTGGCGAACGCCGAGCTCCTGTCCGGCCGCGGCACGGAGCGGCTCCTCCGGGTCGCGCGGACGATCGCGGATCTGGATGCGTCGGTGGCGGTCGAGATCGAGCACCTCGAGGAGGCCGCGCGCTGGCGACCGCCGTCAGTGCGCCCTGCACTCGCGTTGGCGGTCTGACGATGCTCGGCGTTGGTTCCGGGCCGGAGGGCGCCGCGGAGAGCGGAGCCTCGGACGCGGCCGATCGCCACGTGCCGCCGCTTTGGTTCGTGCCGTCTGCGAGGCCTGGGCTCTCCGACGCGGATCGGGATGCGGTCGCGATTCTCCTGTCAGTGCACGGCCTTGGGCCCCTGACACTTGGCAGGCTCATCGATGCGCTCGGGTCGCCGTCGGAGGTCCTCCGTGTCGCCGCTCGACCGGGCGCCTCGAAGCAGCTCGTAGACGCGAGCCGGGCGGAGGATGGCGAGGGCCATGCGATGCCCCTGGGCGTGGCCGAGGCGATCGTCGAGGGCGCGGCATCGGCGGATCGGCTCCTCGGGGAGATCCGGCGCGAAGGGCTGCGGGTGGTCGCCCAGGGCGACCCGGACTACCCGGCTCGGCTGTTCGCGATCGAGATTCCGCCGTCGGCACTCTTCGTCCGCGGGCGCCTCGATTCGCTCGCTGCCGAACACGTCGTGGCGGTGGTCGGGACTCGGCGGCCCAGCCCCGGCGGCCGCCGAGTCGCGAGCCGGATCGGGGCCGCGCTTGCCCGGGCCGGCGCGACGGTGGTCTCCGGGCTCGCGATCGGCATCGACGGCTCGGCGCACGCCGCGGTCGTGGGCGAGGGCGCCGCCACCGTCGCGTTCATCGGCGGCGGGCACGGCAAGCTGTTCCCTCGGGCCCACGACCGGCTCGCCGACGCGATTGTCGATGCGGGTGGCGCCGTCGTCTCCGAGTACGCGCCGATGACCCTCCCGTCCAAGGGCACGTTCCCACAGCGCAACCGACTGATCAGCGGAGCGTCCGACGCGGTCGTGGTCGTGGAAGCCGGGGCGCGGAGCGGTGCGCTCGTCACCGCTTCGTGGGCGCTCGAGCAGGGTCGTGACTGCTTCGTGGTCCCCGGACCGATCGATGCCCCCACCTCCGCGGGCAGCAACGGGTTCCTGCGGGACTGGCCCCACCTCGCCCGGATCGTCTCGGGCGTCCCGCAACTCCTCGACGACCTCGGGCTCATCGGCGCGGCGGCGCTACCCGTGACACGCCTGCCGGATCCTACTGATCCCGCCAGCGGCCAACGGATCAGGACGAAGTCGAAGGTGCGGCCCGCCACGTCTGCCGCGGTGCTGACCGGCCGCTCGAGCTCCGAGCTCGCCGTGGGCGAAGGGCTGGTGCACGGCCTGGTGACGGTCGATGAGCTGGTTGCGGTCACGCGGTTGCCACTCGGCGAGGTGCTTCGGGCGCTGACACGCCTGGAGGCGGGCGGCCTGGTGCGCGCACGCGGCGGGCGGTACGAGCCGGCGGGCCAGCTCGCCGCGGCGAACCCAAAGGCCGCCTGAGGGAGCCATCCCGGGGCAGGACGATCGCCGCAGTTGCCGCGGCGCACCGCGCTGGTAGAGTCGGCTGCGTGATCCGAGCCATCCTCCACATGCTCAACGACCAGCCCCTCGCGGTGGACCTCCTCGAGGATCCGAAGCCGACGGACCTCACCGTCGTGTGCACGAATGTCCGCACGATCGACGGGAAGCGGCCGGTCTTCATCGACTTCAGCAGCTCCACGTTCGTCTTCCCGATGGCCGCGATCCGGTTCGTCGAGATCCCCCGCGCGGCCGACGAAGCGGGGCGTGCCGCGTCCCTCGGCGCCCCGGCGCCGGTCGAGGAGGAAGAGGACCTCGAGATCGACGAGGACTTCCTTCGGAGGGTCCGCGAGGCCTAGCCCAATCGGGGCGTTGATCGGCGCGTAAGGGACCTGTGCCTATACTCCCGCCGCATGCCGAAGCACCTGGTGATCGTCGAATCGCCGGCCAAGGCGCGGACGATCGAGCGTTACCTCGGCGCTGATTACCGTGTCCTGGCCTCCTACGGCCACGTCCGCGATCTCCCCGAGAATCCCGGCAAGGGCAAGTTCGGCGTCGATATCGAGCACGGCTTCGCCCCCGAGTACGTGATCGCGGACGACCGACGGAAGCAGGTCGCGGACATCGAGAAGGCCGCGAAGTCCGCCGACACGGTCTATCTCGCCACGGACCTCGACCGCGAGGGCGAGGCGATCGCGTGGCACGTCGCCGAGGCAGCCCACGTGCCCGCCTCGAAGACCAAGCGCGTCACCTTCAGCGAGATCACCCAGAGCGCGATCCGTGAGGCGTTCGCCCATCCCCGCGACATCGACACCAACCTCGTCGACGCCCAGCAGGCCCGCCGAATCGTGGATCGCCTCGTCGGCTACACGCTCAGCCCGCTGATCTCGCGGAAGGTCCGGAGCGGCCTCTCGGCCGGTCGCGTGCAGTCCGTGGCCGTTCGCCTCGTGGTCGAGCGGGAGCGCGAGATCGATGCCTTCGTCGCGCGGGAGTACTGGACCCTCCGCGCGCTCCTCGCGACGCAGCGTGGCGAGGAGTTCGAGGCGGAGCTCGTCCGGATCGACAGCAGGCCCATCGAGGTCGGCGACGGCGACACCGCCGAGCAGCACGCGAGTGCCCTCCAGGCGCTCCACCCGCTCGTCACGTCGATCTCGACCAAGAAGCAGAAGCGCAGTCCCGCGCCGCCGTTCACGACCTCCACGCTCCAGCAGGAGGCGAGCCGCAAGCTCTCCTTCAGCCCGAAGCGGACGATGTCCGTTGCGCAGCGCCTGTACGAGGGCGTCGAGACGCCGGATGGGCACGTCGGCCTCATCACGTACATGCGAACCGACTCGACCGGCATGGCCGGCGTCGCGATGGGCGAAGCCCGCGACGTGATCCGGGAGCGGTTCGGCGAGCAGTACACGATGCCGAAGGGCCGGGTCTACAAGACCAAGACCAAGGGCGCCCAGGAGGCCCACGAGTCGATCCGCCCGACGTCGTTCCTTCGCGATCCCGATTCGCTGGCCAACGTCCTCAAGCCGGAGGAGCTTCGGCTCTATCGGCTGATCTGGCAGCGTGCCCTCGCGAGCCAGATGGAGGCGAAGGAGCTCGAGACGACGACCTCCGAGCTCGCCGCGGGCCCATACGAGCTGCGCGCCTCGGCGACGAAGGTGCTGTTCGACGGCTTCTCGCGGGTCTACACGGAGGGCCGCGACGAGGCCCGAGACGCCGCTCGCGACGCCCAGATCGGCACGGACACGGCCGATGACGGTGCCGAGGGCCGCCTGCCCACACTCGCCGAGGGCGAGACGACCGACGTCCGCGACGTCACCTCCACCCAGCATTTCACCGAGCCGCCGCCACGCTTCACCGAGGCGAGCCTGATCAAGGCCCTCGAGGAGCATGGGATCGGCCGGCCGTCGACCTACGCCGCGACGATCTCGACGATCGTCGATCGCGGGTACGTCCGGGTGGAGGAGCGCCGGCTCCGCCCGGAGCTCGTGGCGGGGATCGTCACGGACCTCCTCGTGGAGCACTTCGGCGACTACGTGGACCTCGCCTTCACCGCTCGAATGGAGGAGGAGCTGGACGAGGTCGCCCGAGGGGAGCGCGCCTGGGTCCCGCTGCTGGAGGCGTTCTTCCCTCCGCTCCGGGACCTGGTTGACCAGGTCCGCAAGAACACCCGGCGGGCGGACTTCACCACGGAGGCGACGGACGAAGTCTGCTCCGAGGGCCACCCGATGGTGATCCGGCTCGGCCGGAACGGCCGGTTCCTGGCCTGCTCCCTGTATCCGGAGCACAAGGAATCCCGGCCCCTCCCGGGCGACGAGCCCGAGGCCATCGTCATGGAGGGGACGGGAGAGACCTGCCCGGAGTGCGGGCTCGGGACGCTCGTGGGGAAGCGCGGCCGCTTCGGGCCGTTCGTCGGCTGCGATCGTTACCCCGAGTGCGGCTACATCAAGCGCGAGGGCCCGCCGCCGCCGGACCCGCTGCCGTTCGAGGTCGTGTGCCCCAAGAACCAGGACGGCAAGCTCGTGGCCCGTCGCGCGCGGCGGACCGGCAACGTCTTCTGGGGATGCTCCAACTACCCGAAGTGCGACTACACGACGAACAACGAGCCGATCGGCGCGTTCCACGATGCGGACGACGGTCCCGTGGCGCGCAAGGGCGAGGCCTATCTCTGCCTGAAGGACGGCGCCGAGATCGAGGTGCCCGAGGCTGCCCTCGCGGACGGCTCGATCGTCGGGATGAAGCTTCCGGGCGGCCCACCCAACCCGGAGGCGATTGCCTCGGGCCGGCGCAGCGGCGGCGCGCGTGGCGGCGCGGCCCGCGGCGGCGCCGGCCGGCGCAGCGCCTCGTCCAATGCCACCGGCGGGACGCGCCGTCGCACGACGCGGAGCACGCGAACGTCCTCCAAGGCGTGACCCGCGGCGGGCACGCCCTGGGCTTGTCGGCCTGGTGTGATGCCCCGCGACACACCTGGTCCCGCGCACCCCAGGACGCCCGGCGCGAACCCCGGCGCGCGGCGTAGCCTCCACACGTGGGCACGACGACGCCGGTGACCGGGATCGCGCCTGATCGGCCGCTCGATCGCTTCCTCCTGAGCCTGCGCGCCAGGGACGCGTCCGAGCACACGCTTCGCTCCTACACCACGGCCGTCGGGAGCTACCTCGAGTGGCTGGCGGAGCGTGGCGCGGACTGGCGCACGCCGGCCCGCACGGACCTCCGGGCCTACCTCGCGAAGCTCGTGGGCTCGGGCGCCAGGAGCTCTGTGAGCCAGCGGCTCGCGGCGATCCGATCCTTCCACCGCTTCGCGGCGCGCGCCGGCCTCGCCGTCGGCGATCCCTGGGGCTCCATCGCCACGCCCCGGCTGCCACGTCGTCTCCCGAAGGTGCTCGAGGTGGACCAGATCGAGCGGCTGCTCGCCGCGATCGATGCCGACGAGGCGCGCGCCACCGATGGCAGCCGCCGGGATCCGGCGTTGGCGAGCGCCATCGCCGTGCGTGACCGAGCTCTCGTCGAGGTGGCGTATGCGGCGGGACTGCGGATCAGCGAGCTCGCCTCTGCGCGGCTGGATTCGATCGAGCTCCGGCGGGGCGAGATCCGCGTGCTCGGCAAGGGCCGGAAGGAGCGGATCGGGCTGCTGGGGCGGCCCGCGATCGCGGCCCTCGAGGCGTACCTCGACGACGCGCGCGGGGAGCTCCTCGCTCGGCGGCGCGAGCCCGGTGACGAGCCCGACGAGATCTTCCTGAACGCGGACGGCGCACCGATCGGGGTTCGCGGGCTGCGCTTCCGGATCGATCGGCTGTGCCGGCTCGCGGGGCTGCCGGAGGGCGTCTCGCCCCACACGCTCCGCCACTCGTTCGCCACCCACCTCCTCGACGGTGGGGCAGACCTGCGGGTGGTCCAGGAGCTGCTCGGCCATGAGAGCCTGGCGACGACGCAGGTCTATACCCACGTGTCGGCCGCTCGCCTGCGTGCCGCGTACGTCGACGCGCATCCGCGAGCGCGCTCGAAGGCGGCCGTCGCGCCGACGGCCGAGCCAGCCGGCGCCGAAGCATGAGCGAGGGCCAGGCCACGGAGATGGACGCGGTGGACGCCCCCAGCCCGGCAGGGCTGGGAGAGGAGCGGCCAGAACGAACCACCGCGAGGGCGCTGGCCCGGGCCGGCGTCGTCGTTGCGAGCGTCTACCTCGTCGCCCGAATCCTGGGCTACGTCCGGGTCGTCGTGATCAGCACGACGTTTGGCGCCACCGACGACCTGGACGCGTTCTTCACGGCCTTCCGAATCCCCGACCTGATCTTCCAGCTCGTTGCTGCCGGCGCTGTCGCATCGGCCCTCGTCCCGATGGTCGCGGGGCTCCTCGCCAATGACGAGCGCCAGCGGGCCTGGAGGATCGTCTCGACGCTCGCGAACCTCATGCTGATCGGGCTCTTCGCGTTTGCGGTCGTCGGGTTCATCGCGGCGCCCGCGCTCGTGCCGGTCATTGCCCCCGGGTTCGAAGGCGCCAAGCTCGAGAAGATCATCGAGCTCACCCGGCTGATGCTCCTCGCGCCGATGTTCCTGGCGCTGGGCGCCGTGGCGACCGCCGCGCTGAATGGCGCCCAGAAGTTCGGGGCGTCGGCGTTGGCCCCGGTCGTCTACGACGTGGCGATCATCGGGGCCGCGGTGATTCTCGCGCCCAGCCTCGGCGTGACCGGCCTGGCGCTCGGCGTCGTCGCCGGCTCGCTCGGGCACCTGCTCGTCCAGATCCCGCCGCTCAGCCGGGCGGGCTATCGCTGGCTCGCGAGGATCGATCTCGGCGACGACGAGGCGCGTCGCGCCCTCGCGCTGATGGGGCCGCGCGTCATCGGGCTCGGCGTGACCCAGATCACCTTCGTCGTGATGACGGCGCTTGCAACCAATCTCGGCGTCGGGGCGGTGGCGGCCTACACGATCGCCTTCTCGTTGCTCCAGATCCCGCTGGGCGTGATCGGGACGCCGCTCGGCATCGTGATCTTCCCGTCGCTTGCGAGGGAGCTGTCGCTCGGCCGGA
>DATLDP010000141.1:0-3166 GCA_035525825.1 Candidatus Limnocylindria bacterium | reverse complement strand
ATCGGATGCCATGCCCTGCCGGTGACCGCTGACGAGGAGGCCCGTCCCGAGGCGTTTCGTGAGGATCAGCAGGTCACCCGGCTGTGCGCCGCCCTTGCGGAGCAGCCGGTCCGGCGAGGCGACGCCGATCACGGCGAGCCCGTACTTGGGCTCCTTGTCGCGGATGGTGTGGCCGCCCGCGAGCATCCCGCCGGCCTCGCGCACCTTCGACGACGCACCCTCGAGGATGGCTCGGAACGCCCCGGCCGGGAGGTCCTCGGGGATCGCCGCCACCGAGAGCGCGAACAGCACCCGGCCGCCCATCGCGAAGACGTCGCTGAGGGCATTCGCGGCCGCGATCTCGCCGTAGGTGCGTGGGTCGTCGACGATCGGCGGGAAGAAGTCGACCGTCCCGATCACGGCGACGCCGGGCGCGACCAGGTGGACCGCCGCGTCGTCCGGAGGATCGAGGCCGGCGATGAGGCCCGTTGCGCGGTCGCCCGCCGAGGACGGGCTGTTCGCCCCGTCCGGGTCCAGCCCGAGTCCCGCCAGCGCCTCCTCGAGGGCATCCGCGCCGAGCTTGGCGGCACAGCCGCCGCATTCGGTCAGCTCGGTCAGGCGGATCGTCGGGACCTCGAAATCGAGCATGACTCGATCATAGGTCGGGGCGGCACAATGCCAGCCATGTCGAGCGCACGTCGAACCCGAGTCCTGGACGAGCGGCTGACCATCGGCAACGGCGACGCCGATGTCGATGCGTTCGTCGTGGAGCCGGCCGACGGCGAGAATCGCGGCGGGATCCTGTTCCTGCACTGGCTCGGCGACCACCGCAGCGATCGATCGCAGTTCCTGTCCGAGGCCCGGGAATATGCACGGATTGGCATCAGATCCGTGCTGCCCGCGGGCAACCTTCCCTGGGTCCCCGATCCGGCGGATGCGGAGACGGACCTCGCCAGCATCGAGCTGGAGCAGCGACGCCTCGGCGCTGCCCTCGAACGTCTTCGCCAGGGCCTGCCGCAGCGAACACCGCTCGCACTGGTCGGCCACGACTTCGGGGCGATGCACGGCCTCGTGCTCGCGGCCAGGCGGCCCGTCTTCAAGGCGGCCGTGCTGATCGCCGCGACCCCTCGCTGGGGCGACTGGTTCCTGCGGTTCTGGAAGGTCGACGTCGATCAGTTCGACTATCTCCGCGCGCTCTCGCCCGTCGACCCTGTGACCGTGGCCCGCGACCTGACGGCGAGCACGCTCTGGCAGTTCAGCGACCGCGACTTCTTCATCGCGCCGATGTCGGCGGTCGAACTCGCGCGCGCCCAGCCACTGGCCCAGGGCGAGCAACCCGTGATCGAGTGGTACGCCGCCGACCACGCGATGCGCAGCGCCAAGGCTCGCGCCGCGCGCCGCGCGTTCCTGGCGAGGGAGCTTCGCATCGAGTAGCGACGTCGGCCGTGGCCGGCGACGGCGACCGGAACGCTGGTTCGTCCAGCGGTCCATTCGATCCCACAAGCCGTGTGCTGGAGGGCGGAAGGGCCTGTTCTCCTTCGTTTGGCTCGTGGCGCGAGCCACCCGGCGGAGGAGCATCGCGTCCAGGGGCAAGCCAACGCCCTGAGGGGGACCGATGGACCGCCGGCCGCACCACGCCGAGCGCCGCGGGTCGTCGCTACGATGCCGCGCGGGAGCGGAAGGGTCCCGGTGGGCCTTCTCGTCTTCAAAACGAGTGGCGCGGCGTTCGGCGTCGCGCGGTGGGTTCGACTCCCATGCGCTCCCGCCACCGCCCCGCGCCCGTCGTACGATCCCCCGATGCGACCCCCGAGCGTGGACGCCGTGCTGCGCGCCGCCAATTCGAGCCTGAACGGGCACGAGCGCGCGGCGGTCACCGAGCTCGCGCGCGACGTGGTTGCGGATGAGCGGGCGGCGCTCGCAGGCGGCGCGGAAGGGCGATCGACCGACGCGCTGGCCTCGGAGCTGATCGCGCGGCTCGCAAACTTGGCCTCCGCAGATGATGCCGTCGAGGGCTCGGGCCTCGTGCCGGTGATCAACGCCACCGGCGTGATCCTGCACACGAACCTGGGGCGCGCCGCGTGGCCGGCGGCGGCGATCGAGGCGGCCCGACTCGCCGCGAGCACCGCGTCGCTCCTGGAGCTGGATGCCGACACGGGGCGCCGGGGCCGGCGCTTCCGCGCGGTCGAGGACGAGGTCGTGGCGCTGACCGGGGCCGAGGACGCGCTCGTGACCAACAACAACGCTGCGGCCGTCGCGCTGGCGGTGGGACTCGCGGGTCGGGACGGCGTGGCGGTGTCGCGCGGCGAGCTGGTGGAGATCGGTGGCGGGGTGCGAATCCCGGAGATCGTTCGGCGGGCGGGCGCGCGGCTGGTCGAGGTGGGAACGACGAATCGCACTCGCGTGCCGGATTTCGAGGCGGCCCTCGCCGACGGCCGGGCCAAGGTCGTGCTGCGGGTGCATCCGTCCAACTTCAGCCAGAGCGGGTTCGTGGAGGCGCCGGACGCGGCCGAGCTGGCGCGAGTCGCGCATGAGCGCGGCGCGATCGTGATCGACGATCTCGGGTCCGGGGCCCTGCTCGACACGGAGCGGTTTGGTCTCGCCCACGAGCCGACGCCGCGCGAGCGCCTCGAGGCCGGCGCCGACCTCGTGACCTTCTCCGGCGACAAGCTGGTCGGCGGGCCGCAGGCCGGGATCATCGCGGGCCGCGCGGAGCTCGTGGCGAAGCTCCGGAAAGACCCGTTGGCGCGCGCGATGCGGCCCGACAAGGTGATCCTCGCGGCGCTCGCGGCGACGCTCCGCGTCTATCGAGCCGGGCTGGCCGAGCAGGAGATCCCGATCTGGCGCCAGATCGCGGCGCCCGCTGATGGCATCGAGGCGCGCGCGCAGCGGCTCGCGACCGCGCTCGTCCAGGCGGGCGGTGCCGGCGTCTCGATCGACGTGGTCGCCGTCGAATCGACCATCGGCGGGGGTTCGCTGCCGGGCCAGACGATCGATTCGCGGGCCGTTCGCATCGCCGGCGCGTCGCCCGAGCGACTGCTGGCTGCACTTCGGAGCGCCCGGCCCGCGGTGGTCGGTCGCATCCTCGATGACGCCGTCGTGTTCGACCTCCGGACCGTCGAGCCGTCGGACGACGAGCGGCTCGGGAGCGCGATTCGGCAGGCCCTCGCATCGACCTCGACCCGATCGA
>DATLDP010000129.1:0-14203 GCA_035525825.1 Candidatus Limnocylindria bacterium | reverse complement strand
GGTCCCCCGACGGCGCGTACAGGAGCACCTCGGGCCTCGACGGATCGATGACCAGGTCCTCGGCCAGCCGTGGGTTGAGGTAGTGGACGCCCATGCCGCCGACGCCGGGCAGCTCGGCTCGGTCGCCGCGAAGCACTCGAGCAGGTACAGGCGTCGCGGCCGCACGCGTGGCTCGGTGGGGATCGATGGGTCCATGAAGCGCAGACTCGGGGTGCCCGCCGGGCCGCGCATCGGGGAAGTCCCTACAACTCGACCGCTCGGCGCAGGACCTGGTCAAGCATCGGGCGCGTGAGCCGGCCGGTGAACGTGTTCTGCTGGCTCACGTGGTAGCAGCCGAGCAGCGTCCGGCGCCCGACCCGGACCTCCGCGCCGTGCCCGAACTCCGGTCGCGGCCTGGGTGGCGGCTCGCCCAGCGCCGCGAAGGTCGTGAGCGCAGATTCCCAGGCGAACCCGCCGAGGGCCACGACGACGCGCACGCGGTCGAGCGCGGCCAGCTCCCGGACGAGGTACGGAGCGCAGCTGTCGCGCTCCTGCGGGAGTGGCTTGTTGTCCGGCGGCGCGCACTTCACCGGCGCGGTGACCCAGAGGCCCGGCGCCTCCAGCCCATCGCCCGCGCGCTCGCTGACGGGCCGGCTCGCGAGCCCGGCGGCGTGGAGTGCCGGCCACAGGAAGTCCCCGCTCGCGTCGCCGGTGAAGACGCGGCCCGTGCGATTGCCGCCGTGCGCTGCGGGCGCGAGACCGAGCACGAGGATCCGTGCCTCCGGGTCGCCGAACCCCGGGACCGGCCGGCCCCAGTAGGTCTCGTCGCGAAACCGCGCGACCTTCTCGCGCGCGACCCGCTCCCGCCACTCGACCAGCCGCGGGCAGCGCACGCAGTCGATGACCTCGCTCTCGAGCTCGACCAGGGCTCGGCGCCGGTCAACGGGCTCCATCGCGGCAGTCACCGAGGGAGCGGCCTGCCTACTTGAGCAGCAGCTTGTCGAGCCGCCGCGAGACGACGGCGAGTCCCACGAGCCCCATCGCCGTGAGGTATGCGACGTGGACCAGCGTCTGCGGCCCGATGACCCCGACGGACAGCGTCCGGAGCAGGTCCACCCCGTGGTAAAGCGGCGTCAGCTGGATGAGGATCCGGGCGGGCTCGGGGAAGGCGTCGAGCGGGAAGAACGTCCCGCTGAACAGGAACATCGGCAGGATCACGAGCTGGATGAGGTCGAAGTCCTGCCACGTGCGCATGAACGAGGTCGCGGCCATCCCGACCGCCGCGAACGCGAAGCCGATGAGCAGCGAGCCCGGCAGCGTCAGCAGCACCAGCGGCGACTTGACCAGCCCCATGACGACCATGACCCCGAGGAACCCGATCGTGTATAGCGCGCCGCGAATCAGCGCCCAGGCCAGCTCGCCCAGGGAGATGTCCGCGGGCGACATCGGCGTGGTGAGGATCGAGGCGAACGTCTTGTCGTAGTTCAGCTTGAAGAAGAAGTTGAAGGTGCTCTCCGTGATGGCGCCGTTCATGGACGAGGCCGCCAGGAGCGCCGGTGCGACGAACAGCGCGTACGGGATCGGCTCGCCCGCGGGACCCGGCACGTCGCCGACCATCCGGCCCAGCCCGAAGCCGATCGAGAGCAGGTAGAACAGCGGCTCGAAGAAGCCTGACAGCAGCACGAGCCAGCCGTGCTTGTACACGAGCAGGTTGCGCTCGATGATCCGGAGGGCCCGGCGGCTCCCGAACGCGAACAGCGGCGTAATCCGAAGCGCGGTCACGCGGCGGCTCCCGGCACGACCACTGCCGCGCTCATCCCTTGACCAGCCGCGCTTCGACGGTCCGGAAGGCCAGCGCCGCCCCGGTCACGGTGATCGTGACGAGGATGGCGAGATGGATCAGCGCCAGCAGCGGGTTGTTCCCGATCGTCCCCAGCATCAGCTGGCGGCACAGGTCCGCCCCGTGCCACAGCGGCGAGAGCCAGGCGATTGGCTGGAGGAACGACGGCAGGCTCTCGATCGGGAAGAACGTCCCGCTGAACAGGAACAGCGGAGTGATCCCGAAGCGGAAGATCGCGGCGAAGCGGTCCGGGGTTCGCTGGGTCGCCGTGAAGGCCATGATCGGGGTCCCGAACGCGAGCCCGGTGAGGACCGCGGCCGGGACCGCGAAGACGATCAGCCATGACCGGCTGGCCCCGAACAGCACGATCATCACGGCGAAGACGGACGCGACCAGGAGGAGCCGGACCGTGATCCAGGCGAGGTTGCCGAGGACGACGTCGCGTGGCCGGATGGGCGTCGCGAACATCGCGTGGAAGATCTTGTTCCACTGGAGCCCGCCGAGGATCGGAATGGTGGACTCGAACGAGGCCGCCTGCATCACCGTGGCCGCGAGCAGGCCCGGCGCGAGGAACTGCAGGTACGTCAGCCCGGCGAGCACCGCGTCCGGCGTCGCGTCGACGTAGCCGCCCAGGCCGAAGCCCATCGCTGTCAGGAACAGGACCGGGATCCCGAAGCTGCTGAAGAGCGACGCGCGGAACGTCCGGCGATACGACATGAAGCGGTGCTCGAAGACGCGCTGCATCGTCGACCAGGTGGAGCCCAGGGGTGGGATGCGCGGCGCGCGTCGCATGCCGGTGTCGTCGAGAGTCGCCATGCCGGCTACTCGATCAGGGAGCGACCGGTCAGCCGCAGGAAGACGTCCTCCAGGGTGGAGCGGCGCACGAGCACGGTCTCGGGATGGAGCCCGCGCTCCCGGGCGGCGATCACGACGTCCTCGCCGTCGTCGGCGTAGAGCAGGATCCGGTCCGGGAGCTTCTCGATGCGGTCGCCGAGGCCCTCGAGCTGACCGTCCAGGGTGTCCTGGACCCCGGGCAGGAACCGGAACTCCGCGACCTCCTTGGATGAGTAGCGGGCGATCAGCTCCCGGGGCGAGCCCTCGGCCACGATCTTCGCCTTGTCCATCACGACCAGCCGATCGCAGAGCTGCTCCGCCTCGTCCATGTAGTGGGTCGTCAGGACGAGGGTCACGCCCCGCTGCTTCAGGCGATAGAGGCGGTCCCAGAGCAGGTGGCGGGCCTGTGGATCCAGCCCGGTCGTGGGCTCATCGAGGAGCATCAGGTCCGGCTCGTTGATGAGGCTCCGGGCGATCGTGAGGCGGCGCTTCATGCCGCCGGACAGCGGCTCCACGAGGTCGCCGCCGCGGTCCGCGAGCTGGACGAAGTCGAGCAGCTCGTCGGCGCGTCGGCGGCACTCGTCTCGTGCCAGCCCGAAGTAGCGGCCGTAGATGACCAGGTTCTCGCGGACCGTCAGCTCGTTGTCGAGGGTGTCCGCCTGGGGCACGACCCCGAGCCGCGACCGGATCTCCGGGCCCTGGCGCTTCGGGTCCATGTCGAGGATCCGGAGCTCGCCGTCGCTGACGGGCGACGTGCAGCCGATCATCCGCATGGTCGATGTCTTGCCGGCCCCGTTCGGCCCGAGGAACCCGAACGCCTCCCCCGGGGCGACCTCGAAATCGATCCCATCGACGGCGGTGAACTCGCCGAAGCGCTTGGTCAGGCCGCGAGCACGGATGAGTGGCTCTTGCCCGGAGCGGTTCGCCGGGCGCTCGACGGCCGGCGCGAGGTCCCGCTCGGATTCTGCCAGGGCGGCGCGGTCGGCTTCGCTGGCGGCTTCGGCCGCCTCGATCTCGGTCATGGGGGGCGAATCCTAGCCCCGACCGTGTCAGGTCGCCTGTCACGGCAGGTCGCGAGCGCCGATCGACGCCCTGGCAATTACGTGCTATGGTGGGGTAGCACAAAAAGGAGTCGACATGAGCGTCCTGTCCAAGGCCATCGAGGAGCTGCTTGACCTGGCGCTGGTCGGCGAGCTGACCGTCGTCGACGGCGCCGGTCGGCCCGTCACCTATCCCCTCATTCCCCTGTACGACGGCTCGCGGATCTACCTGACGTCGTCCGCGCTCTTCAGCCGGAAGCTGGACCACATCCGCGCCAACCCGCGGGTCTCGCTGTCGATCACGGACCCGATCGCGGTCGATGGCCGGGTTGATCGGGTCACGATCCAGGGCGACGCTCGCGTGATCGACGAGGACCCCCACGCCGGGTGGGAGCGACTGCTCCCGATCTGGGAGCGCAAGGAGCCCTCGATCGTGGCGTTCCTGAAGCAGCGCGTCGCCCTGCCCCTGTTCTTCGAGCGAGCGTTGATCGAGATCACGCCCGTCCGCTCGATCTACTGGGCTTCGGGCGATGCCTCCATCGAGCCCGTGGTCGATGTCGTCGACGTTGCGGGGAGGGCAGCATGAACAACAGCCTCGGCCTGTCTGCCCGGGACGGCCTCCAGAAGCTCGCCGGGTACCCGCACCACGTCCTCACCTGGGTCGGCGACGACGGCTATCCGGTCAGCGTGGCAGTCCGAGCCGAGGTGGATCCGGCCGCCGGGTCCGCGTCGTTCGCGCCGCCGGCGGGCCTCGGGCTGCCGCTCGATCGCCCGGTCTCCCTCACCGGCTCGCACATCCGGCCGCAGCCCGGCTACGGCTACGACGAGCGCCGCCACGTGACGGTCTGGGGGATCGCGGCGACCACCGGCGATCCGGCGAAGCACCGGTTCACGGCCGAGCGCGCCTGGGGCTGGGATGAGCGGGAGGTCCCGTTCTTCGAGTACTCGGAGCGGTCCGTCGGCAAGGCCCGGCGGTACTTCGATGCCCTCTCCACGGAGCGGGGCACGCCGGTCAAGCCGCGGCTCTCCCGAGGCTGGCTGTTCCTCCGAGCGACGCGGCTGCCGTTCCTGTCCGCGACGATCGTGCCGGTGCTCCTCGGCATCGCCGTCGCTGCCGCCCACGCGCCTCTGGACCTGCTGACGGCCGCGCTCACCGTCGTCGGCGCGGCGTTCGTGCAGCTTGGGCTTAACGTCGCGAACGACGTCTTCGACTCCGTCCAGGGTGCGGACGACGCCAACGTGACCCCCACGAAGTTCAGCGGCGGCTCCCGGGTCATCCAGTACGGCCTGGTCTCGCTCCGCCAGATGGCATCGCTGGCCACCGTCTTCTACGCCGCTGCGGGCCTCACCGGCCTGCTGCTGCTCGCGCTTCGAGGCTCGGTCGCGCTGCTCGCGATCGGCGTCGTCGGGTTCGTCGTGAGCATCGCCTACACCGCGGCACCGCTCAAGCTCGTGTATCGCGGCGTCGGCGAGATCGCGGTCGCGGTCGGGTTCGGGCCGCTGATGGTGCTCGGCGCCTACGTCGTCCAGACACGCGGCGCCCTGTCGTGGGAGCCGTTCGTCCTCTCGATCCCGATCGCCCTCCTCGTGGCGCTGATCCTCTACGTCAACGAGATCCCCGATCGCCGGGGCGACGAGCGGGCAGGAAAGCGCACCCTGCCGGTGCGGTTCGGGCGGGACGCGATCATCCGGGGCTACGACGCCTCGGTCGTGGTCGCCTACGCGACCCTGGTGGGCGGCGTCGTGCTGGGCATCCTCCCGGTCACGACCCTCCTGGCGCTGCTGACCATCCCGATCGCGCTGCGCGTCCACCGCGGGCTCCGCCCGAACTACGACAACCCGTACGGCATCATGGCGATCCAGGGCGAGAATATCCGGCTCCACCTGCTGGCAGGCGGGCTGCTGCTCCTGGCCTACGGCGTGGTGCTCGTCGCAGGTGCCGTCGCGCCGAACACCAGCCTCTTCCTGCGCTGAGCGCCCGCTGACCCGCGCCTGACCGGCTACGGTTCGGGCGATGTGTGTCTCTCCGACGCCCAATGCACTCGTGGAGCTGTCGATGACGCTCGCCGCCGAGGCCGCGTCTCGGGGCGATCCGCCGTTCGGTGCCGTCCTCGTGTTCGCCCACGGCGAGGTCGTCGCGATGGCCTCCAATCGCCAGGTCTCGGGCGACGACCCCACGGCGCACGCTGAGATCGAGCTGCTGCGCGCCGCGGCCCGGGCCGGCTATCGGCCGCCGCTGCGGGGTGCCACGCTCGTGATCAACGCCGAGCCGTGCTCGATGTGCGCGTCGGCGATCGTGAAGGCCGGGATCGGCGGGTTGGTCTACGGCGCCCCGCACGAGCCCCATATGGACCCGGATCTCGCCGTCGCTGACGTCTTCGCTCGCGCCGCGAACCCGCCCCGGGTGACCGCCGGGGTGCTCGCGGAGGAGGCTGCGGCGCAGATCGCGTCGTTCCGGGTGGCCGCCTCGGCGCCCCCCATCGACTAGGTCGCGGGCGCCGTCCCGCCGTCGGGCTTGGCCAGGCTCGCGGGCTCGGGAGGCGGCTCGTCGTCGTCGTGGGCGATGTGGCCGAACTGCCGCCACATGAGCACCACGAGGACCGCCGAGCCGACGAAGGCGAACCAGAACGGCGCGGTGATCCCGAAGCCGCGGGCCAGCAGCCCACCGATCGGCGTTCCGATGACGATCCCGGCGTTGACCCCCACTCGATACAGGCCGCCGACCCGGCCCATCAGCGAATCCGGAACCGCCCGCTGCCGGATCGTCGTCGCTGTCGTGCCCCAGACGAAGGCGTGCATCCCGAACACGACCATCGTGACGAGGGCCATCGCTGGTGAGCGGGTCAGTGCCAGGGTGAGGTGGGTCAGGGTCTCGATCAGGAGCCCGACGCGCATGATGTCGCCGAGGCTGAAACGACGCTCGAGCCGCCCGTAGGAAGCGGTCCCGATGACCCCGCCGATGGCCATCGCGGTCGTGAGCAGCCCGAATCCGACGCTGTCCATCCCGAGACGATCGCCGGCATAGAGGACGAGCACGGACCATGCCGCGCCCCACGTGACGTTGAAGGCGACGATCGTCAGCACGAGGGTGCGCATCGGCGGGTGCGATCGAAGCCACCTCACCCCTTCCGCGAGGTCGGTGCCCACCGATCGCAGGACGGACATCGTCGCGCCCGGTTCTCCAGCTCCGGCGGACGCCGGCCCCGGTTCGTCGTCTGACGCATCGGCTGGCGTCTCGGCGGGCGCGCCGAAGCTCGCCGCGATCCGCGAGACGAGCACCGCCCCGAACGCGAACGCCACGGCGTTGGCCGCGAACGGGATCGCCATGCCCGCGGCGAAGAGGAACGCCCCGATCGGCGGGCCGACGAGCTGATTCGTCAGCAGGAAGCTGCCCTGGAGGCGCGCGTTCGCGAGCCCGATGTCCTCGCGGGCCACGAGTCGCGGCAGCATGCTGGAGGCCGCGAGGTCGCCGAAGGTCTCCGCGGTCCCGAGGACGAGCAGCGCCCCGAGCACGAGCGCGATGTTGACCGACCCGGTCGCCACGGCGACCGACAGCAGGGCGAGGATCGCGGCCCGGGCGAGGTTGACGAGGATCACGATCCTGCGCCGATCGAGCCGGTCGACCACCACGCCCGCGAAGCTGCCGAACACCAACGACGGCAGGACCTCGCAGAAGAACGCCAGCGAGACGAGGAATGGGTCCCGCGTCTGCGCCGCGACCAGCAGCGGCCCGGCGGCGATCAGCACGCCGTCGCCGAGGTTCATGACGAACCCCGCGCCGAACATCCACCGGAACGGCCACCCCAGCCGCTCCGGCGCCACCGCGCCCGCGAGGGGCTTCAGCACGCTCGACATCGGCCGGTCAGCCTAGCGATTTCCCTCGCCCGGGCAACGGGTTCGGGCCATCCGCCGGCGGCGGGCCGAATGGCCCGCGGCGCGGTGGTTGCGGTGGGGCGGCGCGAGGTGCGCCGCGCGGGAGGTTCAGACCTCCTTGAACTCGCCCTCGACGGCGTCATCGGCCGAGTCGGAGCCGCCGGAGCGGGCGCCGGCACCGGCGGGCTCGCCCTCGGCAGCGCCCTCTGATCCGGAGCCCGAGCCCGCGCCGGTCCCGTCGGGGGAGTCCGGCGAGCCGGTCCCGTTCTCGGAGCCGGGCATACCCGGACCGTCCATCGGGCTCGCCGCCTGGTAGGCCGCGCTCCCGACTCGCATGAGGGTGGCGTTGAGCTGGTCCATGCCGGACTTCACCGCCGCGGCGTCGGAGCCCTTGAGGGACTCGCGGAGCGTCGCGACCTGACGCTCCACCTCGGCGCGATCCTCGGCCGGAACCTTGTCGCCCAGGTCGTTGAGCACTCGCTCCGCCTGGTAGGTGAGCTGCTCCGCCTGGTTGCGGACCTCGACCTCCTCGCGGCGCTGCTTGTCCTCGTCGGCGTGCTCCTGGGCGTCGCGGACCATCTTGTCCACGTCGTCCTTGGAGAGCATCGAGGACGCGGTGATCCGGACCTGCTGCTCCTTCGAGGTCGCACGGTCCTTGGCCTTGACGTCGAGGATGCCGTTCGTGTCGATGTCGAACGTGACCTCGACCTGGGGCACGCCGCGGGGCGCGGGCGGGATCCCGTCGAGGATGAAGCGGCCGAGCGTCTTGTTGTCCTGGGCGAAGTCGCGCTCGCCCTGGAGGACGTGGATCTCGACCTGGTTCTGGTTGTCCGACGCGGTCGAGAAGATCTGCGACTTGGACGTCGGGATGGTGGTGTTGCGCTCGATGAGCTTGGTCATGACGCCGCCCAGGGTCTCGATGCCGAGGGAGAGCGGGGTGACGTCCAGCAAGAGGACGTCCTTGACGTCGCCGCCGAGGACGCCGGCCTGGATCGCCGCGCCGATGCCGACGACCTCATCGGGGTTCACGCCGCGATGGGGGTCCTTGCCGAACGACGACTTGACGAGCTCCTGGACCGCCGGCATGCGGGTCATGCCGCCGACGAGGATCACCTCGTCGATGTCCTGGTTCTTGAGGCTCGCGTCCTTGAGCGCCGCGTTGACCGGGCCCTTCGTCTTCTCGACGAGGTCCTTGACGAGGTCCTCGAGCTTGGCTCGCGACAGCGTCACCACGAGGTGCTTCGGGCCGGTTGCGTCCGCCGTGACGTACGGCAGGTTGATCTCGGTTGACATTGTCGAGGACAGCTCGATCTTGGCCTTCTCGGCTGCCTCCTTGAGGCGCTGGAGGGCCTGGGCGTCCTTCGAGAGGTCGATGCCCTGGTCCTTCTTGAACTCGCCGAGCAGCCAGTCGATGACGCGCTGGTCGAAGTCGTCGCCGCCGAGGTGGGTGTCACCGTTCGTGGCCTTCACCTCGAAGACGCCCTCGCCGAGCTCGAGGATCGAGATGTCGAAGGTGCCGCCGCCGAGGTCGTACACGGCGATCTTCTCGTCGGCCTTCTTGTCCAGGCCGTACGCGAGGGCCGACGCGGTCGGCTCGTTGATGATCCGCTTGACGTCGAGGCCGGCGATGCGGCCGGCGTCCTTGGTTGCCTGGCGCTGGGTGTCGTCGAAGTACGCCGGGACGGTGATCACCGCCTCGGTGACCTTCTCGTTGAGGTAGGCCTCGGCGTCCGTCTTGAGCTTCTGGAGGATCATCGCGCTGATCTGCGGCGGCGTGTAGGTCTTGTCGCCGATCTTGACCACGATCCCGTCCGAGTTCGGGTCCTTGTCGACCTCGTACGGGACGAGCTTCTTGCTGCGCTGGACCTCCGGGTCGTCCCAGCGACGGCCCATGAAGCGCTTGATCGAGAACACGGTGTTCCCGGGGTTGGTGACGGCCTGGCGCTTGGCGAGCTGGCCGACCAGGCGCTCGCCGCTCTTGGTGAACGCGACGACCGAGGGAACGGTCCGCCCGCCTTCGGCCGAGGGGATGACGGTGGGCTCGCCGCCCTCCATCACGGCCACGACCGAGTTGGTCGTTCCGAGGTCGATTCCGATGATCTTGCCCATGGTTCTGGTGTCTCCTGTCAGGTCAGTGGTTGGCGGTTGGTGGATGGATCAGTGGATGGGTTCGGAGGGCTCGGACGGCTCGCCGTCCTCGGCGATGGCGAAGGAGTCTTCGGCGACCGCAACAAGCGCCGGCCGGATCACGCGGTCGCGGAGCCGGTACCCGGGCCGGAGCACGTCGACGATCTCGCCGCCGGGCCGGCCGGTGTTCGGGACGTTGGCGACGGCCTCGTGCTCGCGCGGGTCGAACTCGACGCCTGGGGCCGCCTCGACGCGGGTCACGCCCTCGCTCTCGAGGAGCTGGCGGAGCTTCCGGTCGATCGCCGTGATGCCTTCGACCCACGCGTCGTCAAGGCCCGCGGCGGGCCGATGCGACACGGCCAGGTCGAAATCGTCGGCGAGGGCCAGCACCTTCCGGATCAGGCCCTCCGCGGCGAGCCCCAGCATCGCCTCGCGCTCCTCCGCGGTGCGACGGCGGAAGTTCGTGAACTCCGCCCGCTCCCGCTGGAGCGCGGTGAGGTACTCGTCCCGCTCCTTCGCCAGCTCGTCGGCGCTGGGGCCCTTTGGGGCCTTTCCGCCCTTGCCGCCCGAGGCCGCAGCCGTCGCGGCACCAGTCAGCAACAGCTTCGCGAGCTCCTCGCGGGCCAGCTCAACCTGGCGTCGGGCGAGGTCGCGCTCGCGGGTGATGCGTTCGATCTCGGCCGCGAGCTTCGCCGGCGACACGTCGATGGCGTGGGCTCGCTGCTGTGCCCTGGTCTGTGGTCGATCCATCGGTAGCTCTTCCCTGGTCAGTTGTAGAGGTGGTCGACGAGCTCGTTCATGAGCCCGGACACGAAACGGACGGTCCCGATGGCCTCGGAGTAGGCCAGGCGGGTGGGCCCGAGGACCCCGACGACGCCGACCGCCCGGTCGCTGCGGCCATAGGGGGCGAGGACGAGCGCGACCTCGCGCATGTCCGGCGCCTCGTTCTCGTGCCCGATGAAGACGGTCACCTGCCCCGACAGCGCCACGTTGGCCACGAGCTCGCCGAGGTAGGCGCGATTCTCGAGGGCGGTGAAGACGCGGCGAAGCTTCTCGCTGTGGGCGAACTCGGGCGCGCCCATGACATTGAGCAGGCCGTCGCTGAAGACCTCTTCGACCGCGG
Source organism: Candidatus Limnocylindria bacterium (assembly GCA_035525825.1). Classification (GTDB taxonomy): domain Bacteria; phylum Chloroflexota; class Limnocylindria; order Limnocylindrales; family CSP1-4; genus UBA5189. The sequence goes on along the minus strand of DATLDP010000129.1, from coordinate 3,387 downwards.
TCCGGTCGTAGTCCTCGAGGATCCGGATGATCCGCTCGCCCACCCGGAGCACCAGCTCCACGTGTGGCGTCGCGATATCCAGGCTCGCCATGCGGGACTCGACGTCGGCGGTGGTCGCATCGTGGACGAGCTCGTTGAGGACGTTGGCGACGACGCTCAGGGCCGACTGGTCCTCCGCGGTCACGAGGGTCACGAGGGATTGCTTGATGGAGCCCTCGCGCAGGACGACGACCAGGCTCGCCATCCGCTCGTTGATCGACACGAGGTCGATGCGGCGCACGCGCGCGGCGGCGGGCTTCGCGGGGGTGGCCAGGCCGGCCGCGTGGGTCAGCGAGGCGATGGTCGAGGCGGCGAGGCGGAACCAGTGCTCGCTCGCGAACTCCACCTGGCCGAACTGGTGGCGGATCATCAGCTGCTCCACCCGGGGCATCGGCGCGGAGTCGATGATCGACTCGACGAACCAGCGATAGCCCGCGTCGGTGGGGATGCGGCCGGCGGAGGTGTGGGGGTGATCGAGGAGCCCGGCCAGCTCCAGCTCGGCGAGGATGTTGCGGACGGTCGCGCTCGACACGCCGAGGCGATAGCGCTCCACGAGCGCCTGGCTGCCGACCGGCGTGGCGGTGGTGACGTATTCCTCGATGACGGCCCGGAGGATCGCCTGTGAGCGAAGGTCCAGGGGGCCGCTGGAGCGACGGATTCTTCGCGCCAAGGCCATGCCTTTCGATGGCGGTTTGCTTCCGGTTAGCACTCTCCCTGCCAGAGTGCTAACGCGTTGGAGGCATCGTAGCCCGGCAGGTCGGGAGTGTCAACGCGGCCCCGAACGGTTCGTGCTCGCCCAAGGGCCTCGCCGAGCGCTACAGCAGGCGGGTGAAGACCTCATTCGACAGCAGCCGGCCGCGCCGCGTGAGGCGCAGCCGCCCGCGCGCCAGGTCGACCAGACCAGTGGTCATCGCCCACTCGAGGGTCGACCCGATCCCGGGGTCCGCGAGCGCCGCCGCAGGCAGTCCGTCATTCGTCCGGAGCGCCAGCATGGCGGCCTCCGCTGGCCGGCCTTCGACATCCGGTTCGGCGCCACCGGGTGGCAGAGAGGGCGGGGCCCCGGCGCCGGGCAGCAGGGCGGCAAGGTAGGCGTCGAGCCTCGCGGCATTCCAGCGCCGGGTCACGCCGTCGAACGCATGGGCACCGGGGCCCGCGGCCTCCCAGGCCGAACCCTGCCAGTAGCCGAGGTTGTGCCGGCTCCGATGTCCCGGGCGAGCCCAGTTGCTGATCTCGTACCACTCGAAGCCCGCCGCGCCGAGCCGGTCGTCGGCGAGCTCGTACATCGTCGCGGCGCGGTCATCGTCCTGCGCCGGGCGCGCGCGCTCCCGCCAGCGACGGGCTCCGCCGGGGGTCGGGAGGTGGTCGCCGGACGGGCCGGTGATGCCCTCGGCCTCGGGATCGTCGAGGGTCAGGGCATACAGGGAGAGGTGATCCGGCTCGAGGGCGAGCACCGCGTCGAGCGTCGCGGACCAGCGGTCGAGGGAGCCGTTCGGGATGTCGTACAGCAGGTCGATCGAGATGGATTCGATCCCCGCGGCCCTCGATTCCGAGACCGCGGCTGCGACGTCCGCCGGTCCATGCCGGCGGCCCAGGAGCCGCAGCTCCGCGGTCTCCATCGATTGCGCGCCGATCGAGAGGCGGGTCACGCCGGCGGCCCGAAACGCTGCCGCGTCCCCTCGCTCATCCGGGCCGGGATTGGCCTCGAGCGTCACCTCCGCGTCCAGGGCCAGCCCGAACCGCGAGCGAACGATCTCGATCAGGCGCGCGACCGCGGTCGACGGCAGCAGGCTCGGCGTCCCGCCACCGAGGTAGAGGGTGTCGAGTGACCGGCGGGCGCCGGGCACGCTCGCGGACCCCTGCACTGCAGGAGACCGCTGCGCTCCAGCCGACCGCGCTCCCGGGGCGCCCCAGCGGGTGTCGAGCGCGTCCGCGCGGAGCTCCAGCTCCACTGCCAGCGCCTCGACGAAGACCTCGAGCCGGCTCTCTGGCCCCCGGGCCTGGCGACCCGCGACGACCACGAAGTCGCAGTACGGGCAGTATGAGATGCAGAAGGGAACGTGGAGGTAGAGGCCCAGTGGCGGGCGTTCGATGGCCGGCCCCGGCGGCCACTCGGTGGCCCGGCGGGGATCGACGTGGGGGTTCGCGGCCGCCTCGGCGAGCCCTGTTTCGGCCTCCACGGCCGCCCCGGTCATCGCTCGCGCAGCGAGCTCCGATCGACCGATCGCCACCCTTCCGGCGTGCGTCGGCGCTTCTCGATGTCCTCGGGCTCCGTGCCGCGCGCCGGCGGCTGTCCGGCATGGCCCGTCGTGAGGAACACGGCGACGCGGGTGATCGCGTGGCCGAGGAACGAGGCGCCCACGCCCCCGGTGAGGAGCGTCGCCCAGCCACCGACGAGCCCGATCAGCACGGCAAGGACGAGCATGTAGCGATCCCGACCCGGCGCACCGAGGCGCGTCGCCAGGACGTAGACCACCGTGGAGCCGAGGATCGCCAGGCTCGAGACCGTGCCGTCGGGCGCGTTCGTCCCGGCCAAGGCCCAGACGAAGTAGCCGAGGACCGCGCCGCGGAAGACCGCCTCGTCGATGAATGCCGTAAGGATCTCGTTGGCGAGCGCGCCGGGGTAGGCGGACACGTTCGGGAAGCGGAGACGCCGGTAGTGGAGATAGGCCAGCGCAACGGCCTGCCCCACGCCGATCCCGCCGATGACGAACGCCAGGAGGAGGCCGCTGCGGTCGCCGACCTGGAGGTGCAGGTCGAAGGCCGCGCTCGGGTGGACGACGAGGAGCGCCAGGACGCCACCGACGCCGAGGATGTACCAGGCGAGCCGTCGCAGCACGGACGGACGCCGGCCCCGGACCGGCTCGTCGTACTCGGCCGCGCCGAAGCGCTCGGCCTCGACGCGGAGCATGACGAGCAGCAGGGTCAGCCCCAGGGCAACGAGGATCCGGAGGATCGGCGGAACGGAATCGATCATGACTCGTCAGTCCGGAGCATCGCCAGGAATGCCTCCTGTGGGATCTCGACCGAGCCCACCCGCTTCATCCGGCGCTTGCCCTCTTTCTGTTTTTCGAGCAGCTTCCGTTTCCGGGTGATGTCGCCACCGTAGCACTTGGCCAGCACGTTCTTGCTCATGGCCCGGACCGTCTCGCGAGCGATGACATTGGCCCCGATCGCTGCCTGGATCGGCACCTCGAACATCTGCCGGGGGATCAGCTGGCGGAGCCGGCTCACGAGCGTCCGGCCGAGGGACGTGGCGTTGTCGCGGTGGACGATCATCGAGAGGGCATCTACGGGATCGCCGGCGACCAGCACGTCCAGCCGCACGAGGTTCGCGGCGCGGTTGCCGAT
>DATLDP010000127.1:0-3750 GCA_035525825.1 Candidatus Limnocylindria bacterium | reverse complement strand
GGGGCCGGATCCGCCCGCTCGCAGCCGGCGGCGAGCCTTCCTCTAGACTCCCTTCCCGGCACCGAGGAGAGGTCGCCTAGTGGACTATGGCGCCGCACTGGAAATGCGGTTCGGGGCAACCCGTCGGGGGTTCGAATCCCCCCCTCTCCGCCACAACCTCGGACGCGAACCCGGTCGGGGTATCCTTGGCGGGCCGTGCTAGGCGGGGAACTAGCGGTGCCCTGTACCTGCAATCCGCTCCAGCAGGGCTGAATTCCCCCTCGAGGCCTCTGCGCTCGGAGGCCGCCGCTCCAGGCGGTGTTGAGGATCGGGTCCCGCGCAGCGGCGAATCGCGAACCGTGTCAGGTCCGGAAGGAAGCAGCACTCAGCGAAGCTCGTCGGGTGCCGCGGTACGGCCTGATCCGAGCCGACTCTTGTGGAGGGCCCGAGCGTCTGACGGTCGACAGGGGGTGCACGGTCAATCGCTCGAATCACGCCCACGTCCGCACGCGAATGCCTAGAGGACCGAGCCCGACCTCGTGACCGAGACCCAGCTCCAGCCCGTGGCCCACCAGGCGATCTATCGACGCTGGCGCGCCCAGACCTTCGCCCAGGTCGTCGGTCAGCAGGCCGTGGTCGAGACGTTGCGGAATGCCGTTCGATCCGAGCGGGTCGCCCACGCGATGCTCTTCGTCGGGCCCCGGGGAACGGGCAAGACGTCCCTGGCGCGGATCATGGCCAAGGCGATCAACTGCACCAACCTCCAGGACGGCGACCCGTGCGACGCCTGCCCCTCGTGCATCGCGATCCGCGAGGGCCGAGCGATGGACCTCGTGGAGATCGACGCCGCGTCGAACCGCGGGATCGACGCCATCCGCGACCTCCGGGAGCGGGTCAACTACGCGCCCGCCGACCTGCGCCGCAAGGTCTACATCCTCGACGAGGCCCACCAGATCACAAAGGACGCCTGGAACGCCCTCCTGAAGTCGCTCGAGGAGCCGCCGGACTTCGTCGTCTTCATGTTCGCCTCGACGCACCCCCAGGAGTTCCCGCCGGCGATCCTCTCGCGCCTGCAGCGGTTCGACGTCCGGAAGCTCACCACCGACGAGATCTCCGGGAAGCTCGTCCGGATCCTCGATGCCGATGGCCGGACCGCGTCGCCCGAGGCGATCGCCCTGATCGCCCGCCTCGCGGCGGGCGGCATGCGCGACGCCGAGTCGATGCTGGACCAGCTCCTGTCCTCGTCCGCCGATGCCCTTGACGAGGCCCGGGTCCGGAATCTCCTCGGGCTGGCGGACGTCGAGACGGTCGACGGATTCGTGGGCGCGCTCGTCGGGTTCGACGCCCTGGCGGGAATCCGGCTGCTCGACGAGCTCGAGGAACGAGGTCGAGATCTGCGGGGCTTCCTCGACCAGGTGATCGAGGCGCTTCGGGGCGGGATCGTGGGAACGGCGACGTTCGATCACGCCGTCACGGACCTCGCGGCCGCCGCCCGGCGGCTCGCGGCAATCGATCCGAGCCGCGCCGGGGTCGGCGGTTTGCGCCTGCAGCTCGAGCTCGCGCTCTTCCCGGACCCGGATGTCCCGACGGTCCCCGCGCGGGCGATCCAGCCGGCCCAGCCCGCCGTGGGGGTTCCGCCGCCAGCAGCGACGAGCGTAGCGGCGCCGTCCCAGCGGGCAACGCCGCCTTCGGAGCCAGGGCCGGTCCGGACGGCAGCCGCCAAGCCTGCGGCCACGGCGCCCACGCCGGCGGAGCCGTCGGGCGCGCCCGAACCCGAACCCGAGCCCGAACCCGAGCCCGAACCCGAGCCCTCGCTCCGATCCGTGGACCCTGACACCACGGCGCAGAAGCCAAAGCCCGAGCCGGTCCCGGCCGACGCCGCGGCGACGCAAGCCGTCACCGGTGATCTCGCGGTCCTGCGCGAGCGCTGGCCGGAGATCGTGGCGCGGGTCAGCGCCCACCCGCCCACGAAGCCCCTCATCGTGGCCTGCCGCCCCATCAGCGTCGAGGACGGCGTCGTCACCCTCGGCTTCCCCGAGGACAAGTCCTTCCTGCGGGCGGTCGCCGAGCGACGCAAGGGCGTCCTCGAGGAGAACATCTCGGCGGTCCTCGGGCGCCAGGTCGGCGTCCGCTGCGTCGCCACCAACATCGACGTGCTGCCGGATCTGCCATCGGACGACGAGGCGGCCTGGGTGCTGGCCGAGGCCCGCCGGATCATCACGGAGGACGGCGCCGACACGGCCGAGGTCGGCTGATGGGCGGCAACGCCCGATCGTGCACGGCCACCCGGCATCGCGCAGACTGGGCGACCGAGCTGACGAGGAGCGACTGACATGGGCATGGGCAACCTGCAGCGCATGGCGATGCAGATGCAGCAGGAGATGGAGCGGGTCCAGGCCGAGCTGGCCGAGACCGAGGTCGACGGCTCCGCCGGTGGCGGCGTCGTACGGGCCGTGGTGACCGGCAAGCAGACCCTGGTCTCGATCACGATCGACCCGTCCGCGGTCGAAGCCGACGACGTCGAGATGCTCCAGGACCTCGTGACCGCCGCGGTCAACGAGGCCCTCGAGTCCTCGCGCCGCCTGGCCGAGCAGAAGATGGGCGCGATGCAGTCCCTCGGGGCCCTGGGCGGACCGGGCGGCCTCGGCGGCCTTCTCGGGCGCTGACCGGCCAACCTGCGTGGCCACCCTCCTCATCGAGCCCGTCGCGAAGCTGATCGAGGCGTTCAACCGCCTCCCCGGCATCGGCCCGAAGACGGCCCAGCGTCTGACGTATCACCTCCTGCGAGCCCCTGACGCCGAGGCTCGAGCCCTGGCGTCGGCCCTGGTCGCGGTGCGCGAGGAGGTCGTCTTCTGCGATCGCTGCTTCAACATCAGCGATGCGCCGCTGTGCCCGATCTGCCGCGACGCCGGCCGGGACCAGACGCGCCTGTGCGTCGTCGAGGAGCCCCTCGACGTGCTCGCGCTGGAGCGGACCGGAGAGTTCCGCGGCGTCTACCACGTCCTCAACGGCGCGATCTCGCCCATCGACGGCATCGGCCCGGACCGCCTGAAGATCCGGGAGCTCATCGCCCGTGTCGACGAGTCGTTCGCCGCCGGGATGCCGCTCACCGAGGTGATCCTCGCCACCAACCCGACACTCGAGGGCGAGGCGACCGCGATGTACCTCGACGAGCGCCTCTCGGGCAAGGTCAGGAGCGTGACCCGCATCGCCCGCGGCATCCCGGTCGGGGGAGACCTCGAGTACGCCGACGAGGTCACGCTGATCCGGGCGATGCAGGGGCGGCGCGCGCTCGGCGAACGGCCGGCCTGACGCTGATGTCGGCGTGGGACCGCATCCAGGAGCTCGTCGTCGAGATCGGACTGCGGCTCGCCAAGCTGGTGATCGCGAGCCTGATCGGGGCAATCGTCTATTTCCTGCTCACCAACGTGGTCGGGGCGCCGGGCTCCGTCCAGCTCGCGCTGGAGTGCTGGCTGGCCGGCGGGCTCGCGATCCTGCTCCTGGAGACGGGCATCTTCTGAGGCCGATTCGGGGCCCTCGGAGGGCCCCGACCGGCCGTTTGACGAGTCGGTCGAGAGGGCCCATACTCCGCGTTCTGCGCCGAACACCTCTGTGTGCTTCGGAGCGGGTTGCACCTTGACAACTGAAGAGTGGCAGAGATCCAGAAAAACACGGATGTGCGAGCGGTCAAACCCTCGGACGAAGTCGCAGCCGCGAGGCTGTGCATCTTTTCGGAGAGTTTGATCCTGGCTCAGGATCAACGCTGGCGGC
>DATLDP010000115.1:0-13711 GCA_035525825.1 Candidatus Limnocylindria bacterium | reverse complement strand
CCGATCTCGGTCAGCTTCGCGTCCCGGAAGTAGCGCTCCACCGGATATTCGGTCACGTAGCCGTAGCCGCCGTGGACCTGGATCGCGGCGTTCGTCACGCGCGAGCTGACCTCCGAGGCAAAGAGCTTGCCCTCGGCAGCGACCAGCGAGTAGTCCCGGCCCTGGTCCTTGAGCCAGGCGGCCTTCCAGACGAGCGATCGGGCGGCCTCGATCTCGGTGGCCATGTCGGCGATCATGAATGCGACCCCCTGGAACGCCCCGATCGGCCTTCCGAACTGCTGGCGCGCCTGGGCGTACGGCACCGAGGCGTCGTACGCGCCTTGCGCGATGCCGACCGCGAGCGCCCCGATCGAGATGCGGCCCCCATCGAGGATCTTGAGGAACGTCCGGAAGCCGTCGCCGCGCTCGCCGAGGAGGTTCTCGGTCGGGATCCGGCATCGATCGAAGGCGAGCTCGCCCGTCGCGGACGCATGGAGCCCGAGCTTGTCCTCGATCCGGACGACCCGGAAGCCCGGCGTGTCCGCGGGGAGGATGAAGGCCGAGATCTCGGCGCCGCCGCCTTCCTTGGTCCCCGTCTTGGCCGTGATGATGTAGGTCCCCGCGTGGCCGGCGTTGGTGATGAACCGCTTGCTGCCATCGATGACCCACTCGCCGCTCGCGCCCGGCTCGAACTCGCTCCCGTCGCCTTCCCAGCGCGCCGTCGTCCGCGTACCGCCGGCATCCGAGCCGGCGCCGGGCTCGGTCAGCCCGTACGCGCCGATGACCTGGCCGCTCGCCATCGGGACGAGGTAGCGATCCTTCTGGTCCCTCGTGCCGGCGAGGTGGAGCGGGCCGCAGCCGAGGGAGGTGTGCGCCGCGACGATGAGCCCGAGCGAGCCCCAGACCCGGCCGATCTCCTCGACGGCGATCGCATAGGCGAGGGTGTCCATCCCGGCTCCGCCCTCGTCCTCGGGAATGGGGATGCCGAGCCAGCCCATCTCGCCGAGCCGCCGGACGACCTCGACCGGAAAGCTGTGCTCGCGCTCGTGCTCCTCGATGACCGGCGCGACCTCCTTCTCCATGAAGTCGCGGATCGTCTGGCGGAGGAGCTGATGCTCCGGGGAGAGGTCCAGATCCATGTCGGGGAGTCTAGTGGGATTGCCCGCGACCCCGAGGCAACCGGATCGGAGTGGCGGTGCTACCGTCCGGGCAATGGAGCCGACGACCGGCGCTCCCGCCTCATCGAAACGGTCTTCCGCGACCGGTCGCCCGCAGACGAGTCTCGACGCGGGTGTGGGCTCGGCATCGGCCTCATCGCTCCGACGGGCGATCCTCATGCACCTTCGACAGGCGGGCCCGAGCTCGCCAGATTCGCTCGCATCCGCCCTGCACGCGAGCCGCACCGGGGTCCTCCAGCAGCTCCACGCGCTCGAGGACGCGGGCCTCGTCACCCACTCCGCGGAGAAGCACGGCGTGGGCAGACCGCGCCACCTCTACGACGTCACCGCCGAAGCCCAGGGGCTCTTCCCGACGGATTACGGCGGGTTCGCATCCGGCCTCGTGAAGGCGATCGAGGCGGTGGGTGGCGACGACCTCGTCGAGCAGGTGTTCGCGGCACGGCGCCGGCAGATCGGCGACCGAGTTCGCCGCCGCATGTCCCAGGAGCTCAGCGATGACGCACCGCTCGTGGATCGGGTTCGCGTCCTCGCGGTGCTCCAGAACGAGGCGGGCTACCTCGCCGAGGCCGTCAACGGCACGGACGGCGAGCTGCGCCTGCGCGAGCACAACTGCGCCATCGACAAGATCGCCCGGCGAACCTCTGCGCCCTGCGACGCCGAGCTCGCGCTCTTTCGGGAGCTGCTGGGGCCCGGCGTCGAGCGCGAATCGCACATCGCCTCGGGCGACCGCTGCTGCAGCTACGTGGTGAGCGACGCGGTCATCCCGGGAGAGCGAGCGGACTAGGCGCCTCCAGCCTGAGCCCGGGTCAGGCTTCCTCTCGCTCGACCACGCCGCGGGTCGCCGGGCGGCGCTCGGTCGGGGTCACGTCGGAGACGTTGCGGACGAACGAGGCTGCCATTGCCTCGGCGGCAACCCGCTCCTGCTCCTCGACCGAGAGGATGCCCATCCGGCCGAGGGTCGCCATCTCGTCGCGGATGTAGGTCTGGAGCATCTCCGGGCCGTCGGTGGAGATGATGAATCGCACGCCGTTGCGACGGAAGGTGTCCAGGATCCAGCGGACCTCGTCCCAGCCCGAGACGACGCGGGTGTTGAGGTTGGAGGTCGGGCAGATCTCGAGGACGATCCCGCGCTCCTGGAGCATCGCCATCGCGCGGGGGTCGTACGCGGCCTTCACGCCGTGCCCGATCCGGTCCGGCTCCAGCAGCTCGACGACCCGCGCGACCTCCTCCACCGGTCCGGATTCGCCGGTGTGGATCGTGATCCCGAGGCCGAACTGGCGCACGCGGCGCATCAGCCGGCGGTAGTCCGCGACGCGGAAGGTGGCGCTCTCCGGTCCCGCGATGTCCACCCCGACGACCCCTCGATCCCGCCAGGCGATCGCCTTCTCCGCGATGATCTCGTTGAGCTCGTACGGGAACGCTCGATCGAGGCAGAAGATCAGGCCGGGCTTCACCGGGTACTCGAGCGTCGCCCGGTCCATGCCCCGGACCGCCGCGGCGATGATGTGGTCCAGATCCTGCTCGCCCCCGCGGTTCCGCTTCATGGGGTTGAAGCGGAGCTCCATGGTCGTGATGTTGTTCTTCCGGTAGGCGCCGCCGACGACCTCATAGACGCTCCGCTCCACGGCGAGCGGCGAGCTCTGGATCAGCTCCGTCCAGTGGAACAGCTGGAGGTAGCCGTCGAAGGACTTGGAGCCCTTCGTGGGGACCGTGATCAGGTCACGGAACTCCCAGTAGTCCTTGGTCGGGAGCTTGATGCCCTGCGAATGCGCGATCCCCCACATGATCGCCGGGGTGACCGCCGCGCCCAGATGGCAATGGAGCTCTGCCAGCGGAACGGATCGCGAGAGCTGTCGGACCATCTGGCGGTCAAGGATAGCCGAGGGCTCCTCAGTCGCAGCCCCAGAAGTGCTTCGGGCCGGGGAACCTGGCGAGCCGGACCGTGAAGCCGCTTCGGCCGCGGAACTCGGCGAGGTTCGGCTGGAGGATCCGGATGGTGCCGCTCTCCGAGTTGATGAGCGTCGCGTGATCGCCGTCCACCTGGCCCACCGGGACCCAGAACGAGCCGTCGAAGTCGATGACGTGGCTGATGCCGCAGTGGCCGACGTCCAAGGCGAACGGCCCGAGACCATTGGCGCGCGGCGAGGAGGGCTGGGTGAGCCCGAGATAGAAGGCATCCTGGGGCTCGATGAACGGGGCCTGGGGCGGGCCGTGGAGGCTGAGGTCGATCGGCTCGCCGCCATCGAGGAACTCCACGACTGCTTTGCGGACGCGGGCCCCGAGCGTCTTCGGGCACGGCACGGCCTCGTTCTGGCAGGGGGCGTCTGGATCTCGACGGCGAACGGGGCCCCACGCCCCGCCGGCAGCGACTTCACGATCTGCTCCGCGACGAACCGGCACTCGGCCGCCTCGATGCTCATGCAGCCGATCACGACCTCCGCCCGTGGCGCGGGCGCGTCCGTCGCCGGCGGCGCGGTGGCGGCAGTCCCCGATGGCGGGGCGGGCGGCGGCGCCATCGACTGACATGCGACGACGACCACGGCGGTCAGCACCAGGACCGCGATCGTGCGGCGCGCGATGGCCCGCTGGCATTCGATCATGGCCGCGGTACGGCGCCGGGCGGGGATCGGTTCCCGGGGCCGGCCCGCCAGTCCGCGCCTATGCTGCCCGCGATGGATGTGCTGTCCCGTCACGCCGTGCAGGTTGCGGGCGACCCCGCAAGTCCACCGATCCTGTTCGCCCACGGGTTCGGGTGCGACCAGACGCTGTGGCGGTTCGTCGCGCCCGAGCTGGCGAAGGATCACTTCGTCGTCACGTTCGACTATGTCGGCGCGGGCAGGTCGGATCGGTCCGCGTACGACCCGGGGCGGTATGCGAGCCTCGACGGTTTCGCCGAGGACATCCTCGACATCGTCCATCGCCTCGACCTCCGTGACGTGACCCTGGTCGGGCACTCGGTGAGCGCCACGATCGCGATGCTGGCCTCGATCGCCGAGCCAGGGCGGTTCCGCGATCTCGTCCTGGTCACGCCGTCGCCGCGCTACCTCGACGACCTGCCCGACTACCGGGGCGGGTTCGCGCGGGCGGATATCGAGGGGCTGCTGGGGATGATGGAGGTCAACGCCACCGGCTGGGCGGCGTACCTCGCGCCCGTCGTGATGGGCAATCCCGACCGACCCGAGCTGGCCTCCGACCTCGAGGCGACCTTCTGCACCATCGATCCGGTGATGGCTCGCCAGTTCGCCGAGGTGACCTTCCTCGCGGACAACCGGGCGGACATCTCGAAGGTTTCGGTCCCGAGCCTCATCATCCAGGTCAGCGATGATGTCGTCGCGCCGATCGAGGTCGGACGATATCTTCACCAGCGCCTCCTGGACAGCACGTTCCGCGTCATCGAGGGAACCGGCCATTGTCCGCACGTGAGCCATCCGAGCGAGACCGTCGGGCTGATCCGGGAATACCTCCGGGATCGCCGACCGACGCCGACGCCGCCGACGTCCGCACCGGCGATCGCCTGACGTCGCTCCTCGACGACCTTCCGGCGGGCATCGCGGTGCTCGCGGGCGATCTCCGCATCGTCGAATCCAATCGCGCCCTCGCCGCCATGATCGGGATGCCAGGCAGCGAGCTTGCGGGCCGCTCGTTCGAATCGCTGCTCTCCGTACCGGCCCGGATCCTGTTCCAGACCCACGTCTTCCCGGCCCTCATGGCCGACGGACGCGTCGAGGAGGTCCTGCTGACCCTCGGCCCGAGCGGCGATCAGGCGGTTCCCGTCCTCCTGAACGCGGAACGCTCCGAGGCCGGCGGCGAGGCGGCCTACGTCGCCGTGATGGTCCGCATCCGGGCGCGGTCGCAGTGGGAGCGCGAGCTGCTGGACGCGACGCGCGCCCTTGAGCGCGAGCGGGCCTCGAGCCAGCAGCTCGCCGAGGAGCTCGCGGTGGTGGCCAGCGACCTGAACGCCCGCCTCGCCGATGACGCGCGGAGCCGTGAGTTCCGGGACGCGTTCGTCGGCGTCGTGAGCCACGAGCTGCGAACCCCGATCACGACGATCTTCGGCATGAGCCACCTGCTCCGCGAACGCCATCGAACCATGGCGCCCGACGCCGTGACGGCCGGACTGGACGACATCCAGCGCGAGGCCGACCGGCTGCGCCGGCTCACCGAGGACCTGCTCGTCCTCAGTCGCGCCGAGGGCAGCCGGCTGGAGGTCTCGGACGATCCGCTGGTGCTCGGGCATGTGCTCCGAGCGACGGTCAAGGAGGAAGCCGCACGGTCCGAAGGGCACCGATTCGAAACCTCGATCGATCGGGACCTGCCGCTCGTCCTCGGCGAATCGATCTACGTCGAGCAGGTGCTCCGGAACTTCCTGAGCAACGCGGTCAAGTACAGCCCGGCGGGATCGCTGGTGCGGATCGAGGCGGCGCGGGACGGCGACGGTGTCGCGGTCCGGGTGATCGACGAAGGGCGGGGCCTCGGCGACGAGCCCTCGGAGCAGCTGTGGGAGCTCTTCTTCCGTTCGGCGGACGCGATGCGCCAGGCATCCGGCGCCGGGATCGGGCTCTTCGTGTCCCGCGAGCTCGTGCAAGCGATGGGTGGCCGGGTCTGGGCAAGGCCCGCCGGGAATGAGGCCGGCGGCGCCGAGTTCGGCTTCTGGCTGCCCGCGATCGAGGTCGAAGAGGACACCTGAGCCTGGTACTCCCACGCGGGTCGCGGGGTCAGCCGGCGAGCGGGATCACCCTGCCGTGATCGTCGATCGTGGCCTGTCGTCGTCGCAGCGCCTTGAGCTCGGCGCCGGGGACCTGGTCGCGGGCGTGGTAGCTGGACCGAACCAGCGGCCCGGATTCGACGTGCTTGAACCCCAGGTCGAGCCCCGCCGACTTCATCTCGGCGAACTCGTCCGGGTGGTAGTAGCGCTCCACCGGGAGGTGATTGAGCGAGGGCCGGAGGTACTGGCCGATCGTCAGGATGTCCGTATCGACCTCGCGGAGCGCCTCGAATGCCTCGGTGAGCTCGTCGCGCGTCTCGCCGAGCCCGACCATGAGCGAGCTCTTCGTGTCGACCGCGTAGGGCACCTCGGCGGCGTACTCCTTGGCGCGTTCGAGGACGCCGAGGGTCCGGTCCCAGCGAGCCCGCTTGCGAACGGGCTTCTGGAGCCGCCTGACCGTCTCGAGGTTGTGGTTCAGGATGTCCGGCTGGGCGGCCATCACGTCCCGCAGCGGCTCCTCCGCGCCGTTGAAATCGGGGATCAGGACCTCGACGCCCATCCCGGGCACGCGTTCACGGAGCTCCCGGATCGTGTTCGCGAAGACGTGGGCGCCGCCATCGGGCAGGTCGTCGCGGGCGACGCTGGTCACGACGACATGCTCCAGCCCGAGGCCGGAGAGCGCCTCGGCGACGCGCCGCGGCTCGTCCTCGTCGAACCAGGTGGGCTTGCCGGTCTTGATGTTGCAGAAGCCGCATGCCCGGGTGCAGGTGTCGCCCAGGATCATGATGGTCGCGGTGCGCTGGTCCCAGCACTCCCCGATGTTCGGGCAGTGGGCCTCCTCGCAGACGGTGTTGAGATTCAGGCCGCGGAGCAGGCGCTTAAGGTCGTGGTAGTTCTCGCCCGAAGGCAGCTTCGCCCGGATCCAGTCCGGATGGCGCCGAAGGGCCGCTGAGCCATCCGCGGCCGGGAGGCCCACGAGGCCGCCGCCGCCCATGGCGATCGTGATCGGCTCGGCGGGTGCGTGGTGACCCCCGCCGCCGTTCGGCTCGAACATCGGGAGCTCGCGGTTCATCGGACTCGCTCGGGCGCCGGGATGGAGGGCTAGTAGATCGGCGTCTCGGGCCCGACGGACTCGAGCCAGGACTTGATGTCGCGCAGCAGCGCGGCGCCGCCTGCGCCGTCGTTGGCGCGATGGTCCACGCCGAGGACCATGTTCATGATTGGGCGGATGGCGATCACGTCGCCGTCGGGCGTCTCGACCACGACGGGCCGCTTCGTGATCCGGTCCATGGTGACGATGCCGACCTCGGGGACGTTGATGATCGGCATCACCATGTTGGTCCCGAGCCAGCCCGTGTTGTCGACGGTGAACGTGCCGCCGCCGAAGTCATCCAGCTGGAACTTGCCGTTGCGGGCGCGCTCAGAGACCTCGGCGATCGCCTTGTTCAGGCCGTTGATCGAGAGGTTGTCGACGTCGCGGATCACCGGGACGATCAGCCCGTCGTCGACGGCCACCGCGATCCCGATGTTGATCCGGCGCTTGGCCAGGAGCCCGTTCTCGGTCCAGTGGGCGTTGAAGGTGGGGTTGCGCTTCAGCGCGTCCGCGGAGGCCTTCACGACGAACGGCACGAAGCTCAGCGAGACGCCCTCGCGAGCCTGGTACTCCTTCTTGTTCTTCTCCCGGAAGCGGACGAGGTTGGTGACGTCCACTTCCATCTGGACGTAGGCGTGGGGCACCTGGAGCGCCCGGGTCATCTGGGCGGCGATGCCCTTGCGCATCTGGGTCATCGGCACGAGGACCTCGTCCGAGCCCGCGGGGAATGAGATGGAGGCCGAGACCTTCGCGGCCGGTGCCGAGGCGGCCGAAGCGGCCGCCGGAGCCTGGGGCGCTGCGGGAGCGCTCGGAGCCGGCGCGGGGCCGGCGCTCGACGCGGAGTTTGCCGTGGAGGCCTGCGCGGTCGTTGACGGAGCAGGTGCGGAAGCGGGAGTCGCGGCTCCCCCAGCCGCGTCCTGGCGCCCGACGGGCTGGCTCGTCCGCTGGCTCTCGACGTAGTCCGAGACGTCCTCACGGGTGATCCGCCCGCCGCCGCCGGTGCCGACGATCATCGCGGCCGAAAGGCCGTGCTCGCGAAGGAGTCGGCGAACCGCCGGGGTCATGCGGGCATCCGCGCTGCCGGGCAGCTCGTGCGGCACCCGCTCGTCGGAGCCGGCGGGGCCATTCGAGCTCGGCGCGCTCGCCGAGGCCATCGGCGGCGCGGTCGCGGCGCTGGTCGATGCGGGCGAGCTGGTCGGGCCATTCGATGCGGCGGCCGGCTGGAGCGTGTCGGGCTCGCGGGCCTCGTCCGGCGCGACGGCGGCGGCCGGGGTCGGCTCGGCGCTGGCGCTCGAGGCCGCGGTGGGCGCGGAGGCGGCGGCGGAATCGGTAGCCGCCTTCGACGCTGACGGAGCCGCGGCCCCAGCGGTGGCGGCACCGGCGTCCTCGATCACCGCGATCTCCGCGTTGTTCGGAACCGTGGCCCCCTCTTCGACGAGGATTTCCTTGAGGACGCCCTCGTACGGTGACGGCACCTCGGCGTTGACCTTGTCGGTGATGACCTCGAGCAGGGGCTCGTACTTGGCGACGTGGTCGCCCGGCTTCTTGAGCCACTTGCCGATCGTCCCCTCGGCAACGCTCTCGCCGAGCTGGGGCATCGTCACCTTGGCCACGCGACAAACCTCCGGATCAAGCGCACCAACGGAACACGCGCTCGCGGGTAAGTCTGCCCCATCTTCCCCGGCTCCGCGCAGCCCGCCCCGGGTGGAGGCTGCGTTGCGAATGCGGCGCATCCGATCACGCCGTCCACGGCGCCTCGAACTCCACCTACGCGGACGGCGCGTGCAGTCCGCGGCCAGTCTGCGTTGTGGCTTCGCCCGCGCTTCGAGCCACGCTCGAATGGACCCGGGGGTGCCCTCGAACGTACGGCGATGGGCAGCGGCGGGCGACCAGGAAGGTGGATACCACGCGCCCGAGTCGTATGTGATCACGGAGAGGCCGCAGCGCCCTCCCCTCGGTCGATGACTCGGTGACGAATGGCATCGAGGGAGCCGGCGTCAACGCACCCGCTTGGTACCGGCCCTCGTCCGAATCCGCCTGCGGCTCAGCGTTCCTGCCGCGCCCTCGTTGCGCCCGGGATCGATGAACAGGAGGCCTCCACGCGGGCTGGTTTCCGAGGCGCTGCCAACGAGGCTTGGCTGGGCCAGCCAGCTGCGGACATCCGCACCACCAAGGGGATAGGTGATCGCGAAGACGTTCCGGTGTCGATCGACGCGTCTGCGAGCGGTCGAGTGCGACGGGAGCACCAGAAGGCGCGCGGTGCAGAGCGCCTGCCAACCCAGCTCCGCCGCGGCGAGGCGAGGTGCGAGGCGGACCTTGGCGTCGTGCTTGCGCAGAGTCTCCTCCACGGACGCGATCTCGGTCTTGACCTCGACAACGAGCAATGTCCTGGTCGGCGCATGCCAGGCGAGGATGTCGATCGAGCCGCGCTCGCCGTAGACGTTGTACGAAACCTCCACGCGACAGGCCCATCCGTAACCGGTCACGAGGGCGACCGTGGCGCCAACAAGCGTTGCATGGGCCTCGTCGGCGAGCCTGTCCAGATCGCCGCCGCGCCATCGAAGCTGGATCGACAGCTCGGCGTCCAGCTCTCGGGCGATCCGGCGGAGCTTCCCGAGCATCACTTCCTCGAGTCGGCCCCGCTCGACCCTGGACACCACGTCCTGCGAGAGGCCGCAGCGATCGGCCAGGTCCTGCTGCCGCCACCCGAGGCGATGGCGGAGTGCGCGATATCGGTGACCGGTTCGAACGTCGTCCACCGGCGCCACGATGACGCACCTCGCTTACGCGTCGATCACCTACGCCTCCCGGGCGTCGTATCCGCTCGCCTGATCGACGGTGTCACGTTCGAGCGGCGATTCGCGCTCGCGCCGCGTTGCGGCGTGCGCACGTCGCCGTCCGGGCGCCGCTGGAAAGGCCGCGCGGTGGATTGCACGCGCAAGGCGCGTAGTGGCCCCCAGATCTACCCGTGACGCGCGACCGCACGCGTCTGGCGCGTAGGTGCACCGGGAGCGGCCCCGGACGCGCGACATCCGCCTCTCGCGCGTAGGTGCACCGGGAGCGGCTCCGCACGCGCGACACGCGCGTCTCGCGCGTAGGTGGGTCCCGGTGTCGAGTGGGCGAGAATGCCAGCGGCTCAGCGCGAGGCGGCCCGAGGGCTCAGTAGGCGGCGAGCTTCCGGATGCCGTCGGCGATCTTCTCCGGGTTGACCATGAACCAGTCCTCGAGAACGTGGTTGTAGGGCACGCCCGGAACGTCCGGGCCGGCAATGCGTGAGACCGGTCCATCGAGATAGTCGAAGGCCTCCTCGGCGACGATGGAGCAGATCTCCGCCCCGTAGCCGAGGAACTTGTTGTCCTCGTACACGACGAGGCACTTGCCGGTCTTCCTGACCGACGAGAGCACGGTCTCCTTGTCGAGCGGCCGGAGCGTTCGGAGGTCCACGACCTCGACGCTGATCCCCTCCTCCGCCACGACGTCAGCCGCCTCGAGGGCGTAGTGGGCCATGAGGCCATAGGCGATCACGGTGATCTGCGTGCCCGGATGGGTGATCGCGGCCTTGCCGAGCGGGACGAGGTACTCCTGCGCGGGGACGTCGCCGCGGACCGATCGGTACATCTTCTTGTGCTCGAAGAAGAGGACCGGGTCATCGTCGCGAATCGCGGATCGGAGGAGCCCTGCGGCGTCGTAGGGGGTCGACGGGATGACGACCTTGAGGCCGGGCACGTGGGCGAAGAACGCCTCAACGGACTGCGAGTGATAGAGCGCGCCGTGGACCCCGCCGCCGTAGGGCGCGCGGACGGTCATCGGCACCCCGAAGCCGTTGTTCGAGCGGTAGCGCATGCGCGCCGCCTCGCTGACGAGCTGGTTGAACGCCGGGTGGATGAAGTCGGCGAACTGGATCTCGGCGATGGGCCGCAGGCCGTTCATCGCTGCCCCGATCGAGGCGCCGATGATCAACGACTCGCTGAGCGGCGTATCGATCACCCGGTCCTCGCCGAACTCGCCGAACAGGCCGTCGGTCGCGAGGAAGACGCCGCCCTTGAGGCCGACGTCCTCGCCCAGCAGGATCACGGCCTCGTCGCGCCGCATCACCTCGGACATCGTTTCGCGGATCGCCTCGATGAACGTCTTGAGCGCCATCAGTCCACCGCGCCTTCGGCGGCCGAGGTATCGCCCGCGTGGCCCTCGAGTCCGTGATCGCCGCCGAAGCCCCAGGCGGGGGGCGTCTCGCCAGGCCAGTCCTCGGCGAACACCCACTTCATCGCGGTGTCCGGCGTGGGCTCGGGCGCGTTCTCGGCAAAGTCGGTCGCCTCGTCGATCTCGACCTTCACCTCGGCCGCGATGCGAGCTTCGAGCTCCTCCGTCAGGATCCCCGCGTCGCGGAGCTCGCCACGGAAGCGCGGCAGTGGGTCCTTGTCCTGGAGCGCCGCGAGCTCCTCGGCGGATCGGTACTTCGTCTGCTGGTCGTCCGACGAGTGGGCGGTCAGGCGGATGACCTTTGCTTCGAGCAGCGTGGGGCCATCGCCGCGCCGCGCCCGGTCCACCGCCTCCTTCGCTGCGCGGTAGCAGGCCAGGACATCGGAGCCGTCGACGATGACGCCGGGGATGCCATAGCCCGACGCGCGATCGGCGACGTTCGGCGTCGCCAGCTGACGCTCCACCGGCACGGAGATCGCGTAGCCGTTGTTCTCGACGCACAGGATGAACGGCAGCTTGTGGATCGCGGCGAAGTTCAGGCCCTCGTGGACGTCGCCCTGGTTCGAGCTCCCCTCGCCCATCGACGTCATCGCCACCTGACCGGTCTTCCGGATCTTTGCGGCGAGCGCGATCCCGACGGCATGGAGCATCTGCGTGGCGACCGGCGACGACAGCGAGACAAGGTTGTTGGCGACGTTGCCGTAGTGGCCCGGCATCTGGCGCCCGCCGGACGAGAGGTCGATGGCCTTCGCGTACTGCGCGGTCAGGATGTCCTGGGCGCGCATGCCGAACGTCAGGCACGTCGCGATGGAGCGGTAGAACGGCGCGATCCAGTCCTTGCGCTTCTCGAGGGGCCAGGCGATCGCCGCCTGCGCGCCCTCGTGGCCCTGCCCGGAGATCACGAACGGGATCCGGCCGGCGCGGTTGAGGATCCACATCCGCTCGTCGACGGCCCGGGCCGTCGCGATGACCCGGTACATCCCCACGAGATCCTCGTCGGTGAGCCCGACCGAGGCGGCCAGGTTCGAGGTACTCACGACTCGCACTCCGGTGCGTGCGTGAGCGGGCGGGCGCAGGGGCCCACGCGGCGCCGTGGCCGGATCGGCGCGACGGCCACTAGAAGTTGATCGATTTCTTGTCGACGGCCATGGCGGCCTCGCCGATGATCTCGCTGAACGTCGGGTGAGGATGGGTGGACGCCCCGATCTCCCACGGCGTCGCCTCGAGGTGGAAGGCGAGGGTGGCCTCGGCGATCAGGTCCGTGGCGTGCGGCCCGATCACGTGGACGCCGAGCGTGTCGCCGGTCTCCGTATTCTCGATGACCTTGGTGAAGCCCTCGTACTCGCCGGCGATGACCGCCTTGGCGATCGCCTGGAACGGGACCTTGCCGGTCCGGTACGGGATGTTCTGCTCCTTGGCCTGCTCCTCGGTCAGCCCGACCGAGGCGATCTCCGGGCGGCAGTACGTGGCCCTGGGCTGGGCTGCGTAGTCCATCGCGTGAACGTCCCTGTCGCCGGCGATCACGTGCGCCGCGAGGAGCCCTTCGTGGCCCGCGGTGTGGGCCAGCATCAACCCGCCGACGACATCGCCGATCGCGTAGAGATGGGCCTCGCGCGTCCGCATCGTCCTGAGGTCGACCTTCACGAAGCCGCGCTCGACCTCGGCCTTCGTCGTCTCGAGCCCGATGTCCTCGATATTCGGGGCCCGGCCCGTTGCGACGAGGAGCAGCTCGGCGGTGAGATTCGCCGCTTCCTTGCCCTCGGGGCCCACGTCCAGCGAGACGCCGGTCTTCGTGGCCTTGACCTTGGCCGGATCGAATCTCGCGCTCGTCATGACGGTCATGCCGCGGCGCGTGAAGGACCGCTCCAGCGCCTGGGAGACCTCGCGATCCTCGAGCGGCACGAGCGTCGGCAGGTACTCCAGGAGCGTCGTCTTCACGCCGAGGTCGTGGTACATCGAGGCAAACTCGACCCCGACCGCGCCGGCCCCGATCACGATGACGTCCTTCGGCAGCGGGGCGTCCGTGAGGACGTCGTCGGAGGTGATGATCCGCTTGCCGTCCGGCTGGAGCCCGGGCAGCGACTTGACCCGCGAGCCCGTGGCGAGGATCACGTCGGTGCCCTGGAGGACCCGCTCCCCGCCCGGGTTGTCGCCGTCCGCGGCCATCTCGACGCGCACGGTCCGCGGCCCGTCAAGGCGAGCCTTGCCCTGGATCCAGGTGACCTTGTTCTTGTCGACGAGACTCTTCAGGCCGGTCCAGAGTCGCTTCACGACCTGGTCCCGCCGCGCGGTCATCTGGGCGTAGTCGATCGAGAAGTCGTCTACCCCGAGGCCAAAGTCCCTCG
Organism: Candidatus Limnocylindria bacterium; assembly: GCA_035525825.1. Lineage (GTDB taxonomy): Bacteria > Chloroflexota > Limnocylindria > Limnocylindrales > CSP1-4 > UBA5189. The sequence goes on along the minus strand of DATLDP010000115.1, from coordinate 211 downwards.
CGTGCCGCAGGCGCTCGGCGAATGCCGCGGATTCGAGGAGGGCCTTCGTCGGGATGCAGCCGATGTGGAGGCACGTGCCACCGATCTTGCCCTGGTCGACGAGGGCGACCTTGAGGCCGAGCTGCGCCGCGCGGAAGGCGGCCGAGTAGCCGCCGGTCCCGGCGCCGAGCACGACCAGGTCGAAGTCGTTGGAGGAGCCGACGGCCATCGC
>DATLDP010000106.1:0-3657 GCA_035525825.1 Candidatus Limnocylindria bacterium | reverse complement strand
TGCAGCTGCACGCTGACCTTGGTCATCGCCGCCGCGGTCGGCGGGGCGTCGGTCGCGGGCGTGGTCGTTCCGGCCGGCGGGGTGGTTGCGGCGGCGGTTGTCGGTGCGGTGCTCGCACCTGGGCTGCTGCAGGCCGCGGCCGCCAGGGCCACGACGGCCAGCATGCTCGGCCATCGTTTCGAACGAATCATCGGTTGCGCTCCTCCTCGTCGATGCGCTGCCTCGGTCGGGATCGGGTGTTCCCCAGCGATCCCGCGCAGTTTACGACTCGGCGCTCCGCTGGGACGCATGCCACGGGATCACGAGACGCTCGGCGACCAGCGCGAGCAGGTACAGCGCGATCCCCGCGCCCGCGGCGACCGCGATCGCCGCCCACGTGATGTCGAAGCGGAGTCGCGACGAGCTCTGGACGATGACCCGGCCCAGGACGTCGTTGGAGCCGCCGAAGTACTCGGCCACGACCGCGCCGATCAGCGAGAGGGTCGTGCAGATCTTCAGCGCCGTGAAGAAGTACGGCAGGGCATTCGGGATGCGGACCTTGCGCAGGATCTGGCCCTGGCTCGCGGCCGACGCGCGCATCAGCTCCACCGCCGATTCGTCGACCTGGCTCAGGCCGCGCGAAACATTGACCAGCATCGGGAAGAAGACGAGCAGGATGACCACGGCCATCTTCGAGAAGGGGTTCAGGATCCCGAACCAGTTGGACATGATCGGCGCCGCCGCGATGATCGGGATGGCGCTGGCGCCGATCGCGATCGGCAGGATCGCCTCGCGGACACGGGCCCAGCGCGACACCGCGAAGGCCGTGAGCACCCCCGCGATCACACCGATCACGAGCCCGCCGAGGGCCTCGTAGAGGGTCGCCGCAGCCGCCTTCTGCAGCACCTCCCATTCCGAGGTGAACGCCGCGGCGATCGCCGACGGCACCGGCAGGATGAAGTTCTGGAGGTGGAGCTGGGGAACTCCCAGCTCCCAGGCGACGATGACGGCGAGGAAGGTGACGATGGCCGGCGCCTGGATCCGAAGCTGGCGCAGGAGCCGGCCCGCCCGCCCGGTCATCCGACGGCGCCTTCGGCCATGGTCCGCTCGGCGGAGGCAACGCCAGCGCCCCGGCGCCCGCGAAGCGTCTCGCGGACTTCGGTGATGAGCTCGAAGTAGCGGGGCGTCTCACGCGTGTCGTCGGTCCTCGGCCGCGGCAGGTCGATGTCGATCGTCCGGACGATCCGCCCGGGTCGCGGGGACATGACGACGACCTTCGACGACAGGAACACCGCCTCGGGGATCGAGTGGGTAACGAACACCACCGTGGTCCCGGTCTGCTGCCAGATCCGCTGGACCTCGGCGTTCATCCGCTCCCGGGTCATCTCGTCGAGCGCCCCGAACGGCTCGTCCATCAGCAGGATCGACGGCTCGAGCGCGAGCGCCCGGGCGATCGAGACCCGCTGCTGCATGCCGCCCGACAGCTGGTAGGGGTAGTGCCGGGCGAAGTCGCCGAGCTCGACCAGCTGGAGCATCGCCTCCACCCGCCGGCGACGATCGTCCCCGGCCACGCCCTTGACCTCCAGCGGAAGCGCGACGTTCCCCTGGACGGAACGCCAGTCGAAGAGGACCGGAGCCTGGAAGACGATCCCGTAATCGCGGTCCTTCCGGGCCTGGTGGGCCGTCTTGCCGTTCATGGTCACCGTGCCCGACGTGGGGGCCGTCAGGTCGCCGATGACCCGGAGCAGGGTCGATTTGCCGCAGCCCGACGGCCCGATGAGCGAGACGAACTCGCCCGGCTGGATCGCCAGCTCGATGCCCTCCAGCGCGACCGTTCGACCGCCGGACGTCTCGAAGACCTTGTTGACGCCCGCCACGCTGACGACCGGGCCGCCTCGCCCCTTGTTCACGACCACCTCACCCTGCCACGGACTGCGGCCGGCCGCGGAGCACGATGAGCTCGGCGGCGCGGACCACGAGGAAGAAGCTCAGCCCGAGCAGCGACGCCACGAGGATCGCGGCCCAGAGCTTCTCCGGCGCGCTCGTGTACTGCTCGTTGAAGTTGAGGATGGAGCGCCCCAGCCCGAACCTGCTGCCACCGGGATTGCCCTCGCCCACGATGGCCCCGACGATGCTCGCCGTCGCCGCGATCTTGAGCGCCGCGAACAGGTATGGGAGCGAGGCGGGCATGCGGAGCTTCCAGAAGATTGTCCAGCGCGACGCGGCACAGCTCCGCATCAGCTCGAGCGCCCGAGGGTCCGGGGACGACAGGCCCCGAAGCTCCGCGATGGCCACGGGGAAGAACGTCAGGTACGACGCGACGATCACGATCCCCAGCACGCCATTGCCGAAGGCGAACGCGATCAGCGGGGCCAGCGCGAGGATTGGGATGGTCTGGCTCGCGACGACGTAGGGCATGAAGGCCCGCTCGGCGAGCTTCGAATGGACGAAGACCGCGGCGATGGCCAGGCCGAGGATGCCACCGAACACGAAGCCGAGGGCCGCCTCGCGAGCCGTGTACAGCGCCGCCCCGACGAGATAGGCACCGAGCGTCTCCTGCTGCTGGCGCTGCACCGGGGCGGCCAGCGCCCCGGCGATGTCCCAGACGTGGGGCAGCTTCAGGTCGTTGACGAACGCCCACTTGAACGGCGGGCGGTAGACGGTCTCGGCGCCGTTGGCGTCCTCGAACCGCCACGGGTCGCCCCCGAGGGCCTTCGCCCCCTCCCATACCCCGAGCAGCAGCACCAGGAACAGCAGCCCGATGCCGATGCTCCGGGCGAGCGAGCGCAGCGGCGACGGGGCGCCGGCAGGCCGCGGTCGCGTGGCCCCCTCGCTCGAGCTCATCACGGGCGCCGCGGGCCTAGGAGGCGACGGCCTGGTCGGCGATGTCGAGGGCGCGATCGATGATCTCGAAACCCTCGGCCAGCTGGTCCTCGGTGATGGTGAGCGGCGGGTTGGTGTGGATCGAGTTGTTGGGGGCGAAGGTGTAGAGCCCGTTGTCGCGGAAGAACTTGCCGATCGCCTTCATCTCGTCGCTCGTGCCGTTGTAGGGCGTGAGCGGCGTCCAGGGATCGCGGCTGCGCACGAGATCGATGATCCCGAAGAGCCCGAGGTTGCGATGCGCCCCGACCGACGGGTGCTTGGCCGCAAGCCGCTCGTGGTGGCCGCGCATCACGGGCCCGAGCCGCTGGGCGTTGCCGATGAGGTCGTCCTCCTCGTACACGGAGATGGTGGCGAGGGCCGCCGCGAGGCTCACGGGGTGCGACGAGTACGTGAGCCCGCCGTAGAACATCTTCGACTCGAAGGCCTCGGCGATCTCGTGGCGCATCGCGACTGCGCCGAGCGGCAGGTACGAGCTCGTGAGCCCCTTGGCCATCGTCATCAGGTCCGGGACCACGTCCCAGTGATCCACCGCAAACCACCGGCCCGTCCGGCCGAAGCCGGCCATGACCTCGTCGGCGACCATGAGGATGTTGTTCCGGGTGCAGATCTCGCGGACGCCCTGGATGTAGCCGTCGGGCGGGATCAGGATGCCGTTCGTGCCGACGATCGTCTCGAGGATGATCGCCGCGACCGTCTGCGCTCCCTCGTACATCAGCACCTCTTCGAGGTGCGCCAGTGCCCGCTCCGCCTCTTCGGCCTCGGACTGCGCGTGGAACGACGAGCGGTAAGCGTACG
>DATLDP010000026.1:0-5039 GCA_035525825.1 Candidatus Limnocylindria bacterium | reverse complement strand
GATCGAGCGCACCCTGGTTCTCGTGAAGCCCGACGGCGTGCAGCGCCTGCTCGTCGGCCGCATCCTCGCCAGGTACGAGGAGCGCGGGCTGAAGCTCGCCGGCCTCAAGCTGATGTCCGTCGATCGCGACCTGGCCGAGCGGCACTACGCGGTCCATCGCGAGAAGCCGTTCTTCGCCGGCCTCGTGGACTTCATCACGAGCGGCCCGCTCGTCGCGGCGGCGCTTGAGGGCCCCAACGCGATCGCGGTCGTCCGGGCGATGAACGGCGCGACCCGCCCCCACGAGGCGGCGCCCGGCTCCATCCGCGGCGACTTCGCGGTCGAGACGGCCCAGAACCTGGTCCACGCCTCCGATTCGCCCGAGACCGCCGCCGCGGAGCTCGCGATGTGGTTCGACGCGAACGAGCTGCTCGCCTACCAGCGCGAGATCGATCGCTGGGTGCTCGCCCCCGAGGACTGATCGCATCAGGGTTGGCGCGGCAGCGGGCCGCGCGCCAGAGCGCCGCGAAGGGCATCCGACACGCCTGGATTGCGGACAGTGATCTTCGAGCGAATCCGCCGCGGGGATGAGGTGGCGATCGCCGGCCAGCGCCACGCGGCGATCAGCCGCCGGCGCCGCCCACGGCCGTCATGAGGCCCATGACGGCGAGCGCCAGGACGCCGAGGGCCATCAGCGCCGCGCGATTGGCGCGCAGGTCGGCGGGGATCGCGCGGACGATGTCCCGCCGCGTTCCCTCGGACCAGCCTCCCGCGCGTCCGCCACTCCATTTCGGACGGCCGGAGGGGCCCACGGCGACCGCCTGCCCGATCGGCCGGAGGCCGGCGCTCGCGATCCGCCCGAGGTAGATCGCGGGCATTGCGGCGATCAGGATGGTCACGACCGCGCCGACGCCGGGCATTGCGCTGGAGATGAGGCTGGCGCGGGCGTCGAACAGGGCCATCCCCGGCAGCCCGATCGCGGCCACGAGGAGCGCCGCGAACGAGAGTCCGAGGACCGGGGAGTGGCGCGCCCAGCCGCCGAGGTCCTCGAGCCGGTGACCGCCGTACGTGGCCCGCACGACCGCCGCCCAGGCCGCGAGACCCGTCTTCACCGTGGCGCTCGCGACGAGCCAGTTCCGAGCGGCCGCCGCCACCTCCGGCTCCAGCGACGCGAAGGCGAGCAGCGCGATGCCCGCGTCCTGGAGGATCGAGTAGCCGAGGACATGCTCGATGTCGTCATGGACCATCGCTGCCAGCCCCCCCAGGACCAGGCTCAGCAGGCTCAACCCGATGATCAGCGCCGATTCCACATCGCCCGCTGCGTCCGGCCCCAGGAAGACCTGGCTCCAGTCGAGGGCCACGAGGACGAACGCCGCGCTCCCCCAGGCGAATGCCGCCGGGATGGCCAGTGGGCTCACGCCCTCCATGAACCTCGCGGCCCACACATGGAGGGGAATCAAACCACTCCGGAACGCGACGGCGACGACCATCGCCAGGAGCGCGAGGCCGGAAGCCAGGCGAACGCCGGGATCACCGAGGCCCTCCCCGGCGCCGCCCTCGAGCGGCCCGGCGGGTGAGGCGGCCCAGCCGATCGCCGCGAGCCCGATGAGGCCGGAGCCGAGCACCGCGAGCGAGCCGCGACTCGTGGTCGGCAGGCGCGACGGCGATTCCGGCCCGTCAAGCCAGCCGCTGAGGCCGGGAATGACCACGCCGGCGACGCCACCCGCGGCGAGCGCGGCCACGGAGCTCGCGGGGTCCTTCGTCGCCAGGGCCGCGGTGGCCACGGCAATGCCCACGAGCGCCGGACCCACGACTGTCGGCCGTCCCCCGATCGCGACCTCGAGCAGACCGAGCACCGCCAGCCCGGCGGACCACGCTACCGCCATGCCGCGCACGAGCGGCGTGCTGACGAGCCCGACGCCACCGATCTGGAGGGATTCCTCGGTGGGCATGGCCAGGGCCACCACGAGCACGGCGAGGCTGCCGGCGATGCCGACGGCGAGGGCGGCTCGCGGCTTCGTCCCGGAAAAGAAGATCGTCGCCAGCCCGGCGCCGATGGCGACGCTCGCGAGGAGCAGCAGGTTCATGCCGGCCCGTCGTGCGGCGTCGCTGTGGCGTGCGCGACCGCGGTCGCGTGCGCGAGCGCGGCGCCCGTCCCCGCGCAGGCCACGAGGAACGCCGCGCGGGCGATCTCCTCGAGCTCCACGGCCGGTCCCGCCACGCCGACCCGGAGCAGCAGGACCGCCTGTGCGACGAGGACGAGCCCGATCGCGCGGCGGACGCCGGGGCGTCCGTGGACCATCGGCGCGGCACCGAGGACGAGCAGGCTCGTCCCCGCGGCGACCGTCAGCGCCATGGACGTGAGGACCTCGCCGGTCGGCAGGCTCGGAAGGCCGACCCCGGGGCCGATGGGGCCGGGTCCGTCCGTCGGGCCGGCGCCCACGCCGACGGAGATCGATGCGAGGCCAACCGCAAGGCCCAGCCCGGCCACCGCGCCGGCCGTGGCGAGCAGCGCCTCCGAGGGCCAGCCGAGCGGCGAGAACTGGCGGGGACCGCCGCGGGCGGCCCAGCGGATCAGGGTCGCGGCCAGCAGCGCGGCCACGATCCGCACGCCGAGGATGGGCGCCGAGGGCAACGGGTCCGCGAGCAGCGCGGAGCCGACGAGGGCCACGGCCAGCCCGATCGGCGCGGCTGCCGCGTCGCGCGTCGAGACGGCGACGACGGCGCCGGCGCCGATCGCGAGGACGATCGCGACCAGCACCAGGCTCATGGGCTCGGGCTGGGCTCCAGGCTCGGCGCCGGAGACCCGGAGCCGGAGCCGCCGCCGGAGTCCGTCAGCTCGGGGTAGGCGGGCGTCTGGAGGATCCCGAACGTGTCGAACGGCCAGTACCGGAGCCACGCACGCCCGATCACGTGGCTAATCTCGACCGGCCCGAAGCTCCTCGAGTCGGCGGAATCCTCGCGATGGTCGCCCATCACGAGCAGCTCGCCCTGCGGCACAAGCCACTCGGTCAGCCCGCCGGCCTGGGGATCGGTGACCTGGGGCACGCCGTCCTGCTCGAAGATGTAGGGCTCGTCGAGCTCGACGCCGTTGACGAAGACGTGACCCTTGCGGAGCTCGACCCGGTCGCCGGGCAGCCCGATCACGCGCTTGATGAACGGCACGTTGCCGCCGGCGGACCAGGACACGGGCGGGTCGAACACGACGATGTCGCCGTGGTGGTACGTCGCCCAGCGCGGCGTCAGCTTGTCGACGAGGACGTACTGCTCGGGCTGGAGCGTGTTCATCATCGAGCCCTGCTGGACTTTGTAGGGCTGGGCGACGAAGGTCTGGATCCCGAGGAAGATGAGAACGGTCAGGACGAGGGTCTCGACGACCTCGAACAGGCAGCCGAGGGCCGGGCGTTGACTCACCGAGGAGATCGCAGGCTCACAGGAGCGGGAGTATACGGGCGGGGGCCGTGCTAGACTCCGCGCGGCCCGGAGGGGCTGTTTCGACGCGTGGGCGGGAGCCCTCGCGAGCGCAGCCGGCCATCGAGCTACCCGAACGAACGACGAGCGCCCACGCACGTCCGACGCCCCGCCCACCGGCGTCCGTGCACCGATCGAATCTGGAGGAACACCCGACCCGATGGATGCGAGCACGCTCCAACTGATCATCCTGCCTGCCGGCATCATCGCCGTGCTGTTTGCGGTCTATCTCGCCCGGGACGTGCTCTCGCGCGACACCGGCACCCAGGCCATGCAGGACGTCGCCGGCACGATCTTCGAGGGCGCGGTCGCCTTCATCCGGCGGCAGTACACGACGATCGGCATCCTCGCCGTCGTCGGCGCCGTCATCATCGGCGCGGTGATCTCGTTCTTCGAGACGAAGGCGGTTGCCGAGACCGATATCTTCGGGCTCGACCTCGGCTGGCGAACCGGGCTGGCATTCCTCGTCGGCGCCGCCTGCTCGATGGCGTCGGGGATCATCGGCATGTACATCAGCGTGAAGGCGAACGTCCGGACGGCCGCGGCGGCCCGGCGGAGCCTCGTCGAGGCGGTCCAGGTCGCGATGCGCGGTGGAGCCGTCTCCGGCTTCCTCGTCGTGGCGCTGTCGCTGCTCGGCGTCTACGGGATCTTCAGCCTCTTCGGCGGTCTCGGCGGTGGCCAGGCCACGAAGGACGCGCCGTTCCTGATCGTCGGCTTCGGCTTCGGCGCCTCGTTCGTCGCGCTGTTCGCGCAGCTCGGCGGCGGCATCTACACCAAGGCCGCGGATGTCGGCTCCGACCTCGTCGGCAAGGTCGAGAAGGGCATCCCCGAGGACGATCCGCGCAACGCGGGCGTCGTCGCGGACCTGGTCGGCGATAACGTCGGCGACTGCGCCGGTCGTGGCGCGGACCTGTTCGAGTCCACGGCCGCCGAGAACATCGGCGCCATGATCCTCGGCGTCGGCGTGTTCACCATCGCCCAGGCGGCGGGCTGGCCGAACCCTGCGGCATGGATCTTCTTTCCCCTCGTCATCCGGGCTTTCGGACTCCTGTCGACGATCGTCGCGATCTTCTTCGTTCGCGGCAAGGAAACGGAAGATCCGATGAACATGCTCAACCGCGGCTACTGGGTCACCACGATCCTGTCCGTGGTCGCGCTCCTCCTGACCACGAACGTCATGCTCCAGACCAACGGCAACGCGCCGTCCGGCATCCCCGTGTGGATGTACTTCTTCGGCGCCGGCGTGGTCGGCCTGGCCACCAGCGTCGCCTTCGTCTACATCACGCAGTTCTACCCCGCCGGCTCCTTCCGCCCGGTCCGCGAGATTGCCGAGGCTTCGAAGACCGGCCCGGCAACGAACATCATCTCCGGCACGGCAGTCGGCTTCGAGACGACCTTCGTCACGGCCATCACGATCGGCATCGCGCTCTTCGCGAGCCACTTCCTCGGGTCGCAGGCCGGCATCAAGAACGCCGAGGGCAACGACGTCGGCGGCATCTTCGGAACCGCCGTGGCGACCATGGCGATGCTCATGACCACCGCGTACATCCTCGCGATGGACACCTTCGGCCCCATCACGGACAACGCCG
>DATLDP010000025.1:0-17326 GCA_035525825.1 Candidatus Limnocylindria bacterium | reverse complement strand
GACGCCATCCCGGCGCTGGTGGCAGCACTGGATCGGCTGCCGCCGAGCGATCGGGCCCGCGCGCTGGAGGAGCTCCGGTACCGGCGGGCCTTCATCGCGCTGGACCCGGCGCCGGAGAGTCCCCTTGCCTGGAACCTCGCCCGCCAGCGGGCACGGGAGGCGCTGGCTCAGCTGCCCTCCGAGTAGCGCGCCGCTCGACCCGGCACGCGCGGTGGCGCAGGATGCTGCCGCACCACCTCGAGCGACTCGGGGTCCGAGCGCGAGGCCGACTGTGCCCGAGGCGGAGCGAACCGTCACCGTGGACCAGCCCATCGAGGGCGTCTTCGCGTTCATCGCGAACGGCCGGAACGCGACGACGTGGCGCTACGGCGTCCTCGACATCGAGCGGGCCTCCGGCGACGGCGGGGCCGGCACGAGCTATCGGCAGGGCGTCCGGGGCCCCGGCGGCCGCCGGATCGACGCCGATTACGAGATCACGGCCTCCGAGCCGCCCGAGCGCCTCGCGTTCCGAGCCATCGCCGGCCCGGTCCGGCCGGAGGGGGAGTTCCGGCTCGAGGCGCTCGGGGGCGCGACCATCGTCACCTTCTCGCTCCGCGCGCAGCTCAGCGGCTGGAAGCGGCTGCTCATGGGTCGCGCGGTCCAGCGGACGATCGACGCCGAGATGGCCGCCCTCGACCGCCTGAAGGACCTGCTCGAGCGCTGAGCTCCGTTGGGGCCCGCGGCCCTCAGCCGGTCAGTGGCAGGTGCCGCTCCCGCTGTCGCTGAAGGTCTGGCCAGCGACCGGCAGGAACTGGGAGGCCCACGAGCCATTCGAGAGCGCCAGCCGCAGGACGCCGTAGGACGTGCCGTTGCGAACGAGGCTGTTCGCCCGGATCGTCGTGAAGGCGTAGTGACTCCGACCGCCGGTGCCGACGACCATCTCCACGATCCCGCGGCCGTTGTCGAGGTTGCCGTTTGCGTCCTGGGGCGCGAATCGCTCGTAGTCGTGGTCGTGGCCGACGAGGACCAGCTCGGCGTTGAAGTCGTAGAGGGTCTGGTAGAGGGCCTGGGTCGCCGTGCTGTTGCCATGCTCGCCCGAGCTGTAGAGCGGGTGGTGCCACATCGCGACCACGCAGGCCCGCGGGTTGTTCGTGAGGTCGCCGCGCAGCCACGTCTCCTGGGGTGAGCCGGCGGTGCAGCCACCGATCGATGCGCAGTTGCTGTTCAGCACGTAGACCCGCCACGACCCGTGGTCGTAGGCGTAGTAGCCCTTGGTGGGATCGCCGGCCGCGGCCCCGAAGTAGCCGTAGTACCCGGTCGCGTTCAGCGTGTTGTATTCGTGGTTGCCCGCGACGGGCTTCGTGCGGCTCTTGATCGACGCAACGCCCCAGCTCGGGCCGTAGCAGTTCGCGTACTCGGTGGGGGTCCCGTTGTCGTAGACGTTGTCACCCAGCGTGAAGACCGTTCCACTGACGGTCGCGAGGACCGCCGCCGTCGCCTCGTCACCGCTCGAGGAGCACGAGGCGATGTCACCTGCCCCGACCAGCACGGCCGGCGGCGGCGCGGTCGGGACGCTGGTCGGCAGGATCGTCGGTGCTGCGGTCGGGGGTTGGGTGGGCGTCGCTGCAGGCTTCGGCGTCTTCCTGGGGCCGGCCTGCGAGGGCTTCGCGCCAGCGGCGGCATCCACGCGTGCGCCGAGCGCGATGATCGGCACGGCGGCGATGACCGCGATGACCAGCCATCCCAGCGCCGCGCGGCGCACCGTCTTCACCATCGGTGTGTCGTTCCTCCAGCGCGGCGGTTTCGTCGAGCCCGACTCAGATGGCCCTCGCACCGACCTGCGCTCACAGCCTCGTGGGGCCCGAGCGCGATGTCAACCCACGCAGCGGTCCGGGTGGTGCCAGGTCGCCCGCTCCTCAGTGGCAGGTCCCGGAGCCGCTGTCGGTGAACCTCCTGCCGGCGACCGGCAGGAACTTGAACTTCCAGGACCCCGATGACAGGGACAGCCGGAGCACCCCGTAGGCAGTCGCGTTGCGGACGAGGCTGTGCGGCAGGATCGACCCGAACGGATAGTGGCTCTTGCCCCCGGTTCCGACGACGATCTGGACGATTCCCCGGGCCTTGTCGAGCGCGCCACCAGCCGTCTGCGGCGCGAATCGCTCGTAGTCGTGCTCGTGGCCAACGAGGACGAGCTCGGCGTCGTTGTCGTACAGCGCCTTGTACAGGGCCTTCGTGGCCGTGCTGCTGCCGTGCTCCGATCCGGAGCTGAAGAGCGGGTGGTGCCACATCGCGACCACGCATTGGCGGGGATGGCCGGCGAGGTCACCGCGAAGCCATTGCTCCTGCGCCGAGCCCGCGCCGCAACCGCCGATCTCGCCGCAGTTGCTGTTGAGGACGTACACCCGCCACGTGCCAGCGTTGTAGGCGTAGTAGCCGCGGTTCGGATTGCCCGCCGCTGCGCCGAAGTAGTTGAAGTAGGCACTCGCATTGGCCGTGTGGTAGTCGTGGTTGCCGACCACCGGTCGGGTGCGGTCCCTGATCGACGGCGCGCCCCAGCTCGGGCCATAGCAGTCGGCGAACTGGGCTGCCGTCCCATCCTCGTAGACATTGTCCCCGAGGGTGAAGACCGTTCCGCCGACGGTCTTGAGCACTGCCGCGGTCGCCTCGTCGCCTGAGGACGCGCACGAGGCGATGTCCCCCGCACCAACGAGGATCGCGGCCGGTGGCGGCGCCGTCGGTGTCGGCGTGGGGTCCGGCGTCGCCGTGGGCTTGGGCATCGCCGTTGGCTTCGGCGTTGATCGAGGCGTGGGCGCCGGGGTGACGCGGACCGTCGGGCGCGGGGTCGGGGCGGGCGTGGTCCGGTCAGTCGGCCCCGGCGTCGGCGCCGGCGTGGGTCCGAGCGTCGGGACGAGGCTCCGCAGCAGGGACGCGAGCGGCTCGGGCGTCGGGCCGAGGCTCTGGGCGAGCGTCGCCGTGGCGGTGGCGGCCGCGGTCGACGGGATGGCCGTGCTCACCAGGCCCGCCGTCGACGATGGGCCGCCGCGAGCGGTCCCGTCGGAGGCCGGACGGCTCCGGGCGAAGACGAGCACCCCGCCGACGACCGCGACCGTCACGATCACCGCGGCGGCCAGCCTCGCCCGGTTCTGCATCGCGGTGATCCCTCCTCTTTGGTCGCTCCACCCCACCCTCGGGGTCGGACGGCCCGGTGTCAATTCGCCCCATGGTCCTGAATTCTCACGAGAATCTCACGCGCCGATCCTGAAATGACGGTCATGAACGACCTGCCGATCCCGCCTCGCGACCAGGCCGATCCCTCCGACCCGATCCACCCCACCACCGACCTCTCCCACAACGTCACCGACGTCGAGCCGGCTCCTCCTCCCCGGCTCGACGTCGCCTTGACGCCCTCTGCGCACGTTTCGGGCGGCGCACCGGCGACCGTCGCCGAGCCCGTCGCCCCGCACCGACGTCGGAGCCGTCTCCGCGGCGCCGGCGGCGTCATGGCCGTAAGCCTCCTCTCCGCGGTCCTGGCGTCGACCGGGACAGCCGCCGTCCTGCAGTCCGGCTTCGTGGCCGCCCCTTCATCGACGACGCCCACCTCGACCTCGCACGTCCGGACCGTGACGACCGGCGGCGACGCGACCGACACGGACATCACGGCGGTGGTCGCGGCGGCGCGGGAATCGGTCGTCACGATCACCGCGGACGGCCTGGCGACGAGCCGGTTCTCGCCCTTCCAGGTGCCCACGGCGGGCGTCGGATCGGGCGTGATCCTCTCGCGCGACGGCTACATCCTCACGAACCGCCACGTCGTGGCCAACAGCCAGAGCCTCAAGGTCGCCTTCTCGGATGGCACCGAGCTCCCGGCAACGATCGTGAAGATCTCCACCGAGACCGACCTCGCGCTCATCAAGGTCAGCACGACCGGGCTGCGCGCCGCCTCCATCGGGAACGCCGACGCCATCCAGGTCGGGCAGACCGCGATCGCCATCGGCAGCCCGCTTGGGACCTACACCGAGACCGTGACGCGCGGGATCGTGTCGGGGCTGGATCGCGAGATCACCATCACGGACGAGGCGACCCGCCGGCAGACGACCCTTTCGGGCCTGATCCAGACCGACGCCGCGATCAACCCCGGCAACAGCGGCGGCCCCCTCCTCGACGGCGCGGGCAACGTCATCGGCATCAACACCGCCGTCGCGACGAGCGCCGAGGGACTCGGCTTCGCGATCCCCATCAGCGCTGCGGGCGAGCTCCTCGACCTCGCCGGCGCGAGCGCCGCCGCCTGACGCGCCGGCGCCTCGATGACCCCTCGACCCGTACGATCGCGCAATGCACCTCCTGCTCGTCGAGGACGATCCGCGGCTCCAGCGCGTCCTGCGCCGGCTGCTCGAGGACGACCGCCACGTCGTGGAGGTCGCGCCCGACGGCGAGACCGCGCTGGAGCTGGCCGATGCCACCGAGGGCATCGAAGCGGTGATCCTCGACGTCGGGCTGCCGGACATGTCCGGCCTCCAGGTCGCCCAGCGGCTCCGCAAGGCCGGCCGGGAGCTCGCGATCCTCATGCTGACCGCCCGCGACACGGTCAATGATCGGGTCTCCGGCCTCGACGCCGGCGCGGACGACTACCTCGTCAAGCCGTTCGCCTACGAGGAGCTCTCGGCTCGGTTGCGGGCGCTGGCCCGGCGCACGGAGACCGGGGCGCGTCGCGCGGATCCAATCCTCGCTGCCGGCCCGATCGCCCTCGACGAGCGGAGCCGCCGCGTGACGGTGGAGGGCAGGCCCGTGGACCTGAGCCCGCGGGAGTTCTCACTCCTGGAGTGCTTCCTCCGCCATCCCGGCCAGTCGCTGACCCGCGACCAGCTGCTGGACCAGGCGTGGCCCTTCTCGGTGGCCGTGACCCCGAATGCCGTCGACGCCTACGTCCACTACCTCCGGACGAAGCTCGGCGAGGCCGGGCGCTGGATCGAGACCGTCCGCGGCGTCGGCTATCGACTGGCCGATGCCTGAACCGGCCGAGCCCACGGCCCCGACGGCGATCCGGGCCGTCACCGCAGCGCCGCGCGACGAGCCCGTCCCCCCGGTTGATGCCACGGAGCTCGCCGCGTCGGAGGCGGACGCCCGCCTGGTCCGGGACACGCGCCGAAGACTGGTCGCCTTCAGCGGTGGCTCGACGCTGCTCGTGCTCGTCGCGCTCGGCGTGCTCCTCTATGGCGCGGTCGCGAACACCCTGGCCGCCGCCAGCGTCGACCAGCTCCAAGGCCGGACCGATCCGGTCGCGGCCGCCCTCCAGGGCCAGCGGGCAGACGATCCGGACGAGCCGTTCGGGTTCCAGCCCGGCCGCGGTAACACCTTCCTGTTCGCCTTTGACAGCGACGGCGACGCGGTCCAGCTTGGTCGAGAGCCCGTGGTCGTGCTCGCGGGCATGCCGAACGAAACGAGCCTCGCTGCGGCGCGGACGGCGGGGGATGGCCGGAACGTCTGGAAGGGCGAGCTCGACATCCGGGCAACCAGCGTTCCCGTCCGCATCCTGACCCAACGCGTCACGTACCGCGTGGATGGCCAGACCTATTTCCTGCAGGCCCTCCAGGATCGGTCGACGGAGGTCCAGACCCTGAACGCGTTGCTGCTCGTGCTGGTCGTCGGCGGGGCCGTGGTCGTCCTGGTCGCGGTCGGGTTCGGCGCGGTCTATGCCCGCCGCGCGCTCGTGCCGATCCGCGAGTCCCTCGCCGGCCAGCGCACCTCCCTGCGACGCCAGCGGGAGTTTGCCGCGGACGCAAGTCACGAGCTCCGAACGCCGCTCACGGTCATCCGCAGCTCGGTGGAGCTGCTCCGCCGGAATCCCCAGCGGCCGGTCGCGGATGTCTCCGACGTCCTCGGTGACATCGACGCCGAGGTCCATCACCTGACCACGCTCGTCGAGGACCTGCTGCTCCTGGCCCGCTCCGACTCCGGCGCGGTGGCCCTCGAGCGCGTCCCGCTCCACCTCGACGACCTCGCCGCCGACGCCGCGGCCTCGCTCGCCCAGCCGGCAGCCGCCGCGGGGGTGCGAATCGAGGTGGACCCGGCGCCCACCGCAGCGGTTGGTGATCCGGCCCGACTGCGCCAGCTCGTCACGATTCTGGTTGACAACGCGATCCGCCACAGCCCCCGCGACGGCGTCGTGCGGGTCGTGATCCGGCCGGCCGGCGACACGGCCACCCTCACCGTCGACGATGCCGGCCCCGGCGTGGCGCCGGAGCACCGTGAGCGCGTCTTCGATCGCTTCTGGCGGGCGCCCGGCGCTCCAGCCGGCGGGACGGGCCTCGGGCTCGCGATCGCCAGATGGATCGCCGAGCACCACGACGGCTCGATCTCTGTCGACAGGTCCGACGCGGGCGGGGCTAGCTTCGAGGTCCGGCTCCCCAGCCAGCCACGCCCGGAGGCTTCCCCGTGACCGCATCCCGCCGCTCGCCCCTCGTACATCGAGGACCACGGGATCATGGCGTTCCAGCTGCACTTCCGGCACGGCTGAGGCGGGTAGCGCAGGAGGCGCGACCGGCGCCACGAGCCCGCCGTGCTGGGCCGAATGGGCCAGCCCGAGTGGTGGTGCATCCGGGCACGACGGGCGTGTCGGTGTGCGCCGGCGAGGTGCCTTCCGGCGCGCTCCGGAGCTGACCCGCGCCACGGCGAATAGCCCGGAAGTACGGGGACGCGCTGGCACCGCGAGGTGCGACAAGGACGGGCAACGGACGCATTCCGCTCGGCTCTGCCCGGTCGCACCTCGAAGGGGAACCATGTCCCGCGCGCGCAGGTACCGTCTCTCGCTGCTCACCACCGTCCTCGGGCTGACCTTCATCCTGCCCTCCGCGGTCTCCGCCGGAGCCGGCTGGAAGACGGTCGAGGGCCGGCTCGTCGTGGCCCATGGCGAGCGCTACAACGCCGACGGCTCGGTGACCAGGTGGGGTGCCGTCGACAAGCTCGTCACCTCGTCCGGTGAGTACGCCCTGTCGTTCACGGGGGAGCGCCCTGCTGGCTTCGCCAACGGCGCGAAGGTTCGCGTCCGGGGCCAGGCCGGCAACGGCACCCTGCACGTGGGCGCCGCGAAGGCGGACACCCAGCTGGTTGTCGCCGCCGCAGCGTCCACGGGCCCGAAGAAGCTCGCGGTCCTGCTGCTGAAGTTCGCCACGACTGACCCCGAGCCGTACACGGTGAGCCAGACGCAGCAGGTCATCTTCAGCAACGCCAACAGCGTCGCCAACTACTTCGCCGAAGAGTCGTACGGCCTCATGACCGTGTCCGGCGACGTGTTTGGCTACTTCACGATCTCGATTAACACCAGTGCGTGTGACTACACGGACATCGGCAACAAGGCCCGCGCCGCAGCGACCGCGGCCGGCGTGAACCTGGCCAACTACACCCAGGTCCAGTACGTCCACAACTTCCTCGGTGCCTGCGGCTGGTCCGGCCTCGCCTACGTGCCCGGACAGGACTCGTGGCTCAACCAGGCCCTGAACCTCCGGGTCTCGTCCCACGAGCTCAGCCACAACTTCGGGGTCCACCACGCCAGCACGATGTCGTGCACCGAGGGTGGAGTCCGCGTCGCAGTGTCGGCGAACAGCGCGAACTGCTCCTCGAGCGAGTACGGCGACCCGTTCTCGGTCATGGGCAGTGCCTCCACCCGCCACACCCACAACCAGCAGCTCGCCAGCATGGGCTGGATCACGGGCGGCAACCTCCAGACCATCACCTCGGCGGGCACGTACACGATCGGGGCCGCCGAGAACGTCAACGCGACCTCGCCGCGCGGCGTCCGCATCCCCCGTGGGAACACCGGCACCTGGTTCTACCTCGAGCTGCGTCAGCCCTTCGGGAGCCAGTTCGACAACTTCGGCGCCTCGGACCCCGCGGTGACGGGCGTGAGCATCCGCATCTCGTACGACTGGACGACGATCGTGCAGTCGCAGCTGCTCGACACCACGCCCGGGACCTCGTCGTTCAGCGATGCCCCGCTGGCCGTGGGCCAGAGCTTCTGGGATCCACTCAGCCAGGTCACCGTGACCACGACCGACGTCACCAACGGCGTCGCGACGGTCAACGTCTCGTGGGCCGCGGACGGCGTCGCGCCCACCACGCCCGGCAACCTGGCCGTGGCGGCCACCGGGACGAACACCGCTCGACTGACCTGGACCGCCTCGACCGACAACGTCGGCGTGACGGGCTACGAGGTCCGGCGGGACGGGATCCTGCTCGGCACCGTCTCGACCACCCAGTACGACGACAGCGGGTTGACCCCCGGGTCGAGCTACCAGTACACGGTCACCGCTCGCGATGCCGCGGGCAACGCTTCGGGCGCGGCGACGAGGTCCTGGACCCAGCCGACGCCGGACACGATCGCGCCAACGGCGCCGTCGAACCTCCGGACGACGAGCCTGACCAAGGCCAAGGCCACGCTCGCGTGGAATGCCTCGACCGACGCCGTGGGCGTCGCCGGCTACCGGATCTACCGGAGCGGCGTGCTCCAGGCGACGGTCACGGGGCTGACCTGGAGCCAGGCGCGCCAGCGCACGAGCTCCACCTACTACGTCGTCGCGTTCGATGCGGCAGGCAACGCCAGCGGGCAGTCGAACAACCTCGTGGTGCCGGGCAAGTAGCCCGGTCATCGTTCCGTGACGAGCGCCAGGAGCCGGTCGCATGACGTGCGGCCCGCTCGTCGTTCCCCGAACCGATTGCTCGGTCTGATCCCGGTGCCGTCCTACCCTCAGGCCGTGGACGTGAAGCTGCACGCGTTCCCGTCGCGGGATCGCGAGTTCCTCGACTACGCGGAAGCCGCCCTGGCGGCGCTCTCGGAGCCCCGCTCGGTCGAGGCGCTCCAGCACGCCATCCGGCAGCGCTATCCCGCGGCGATCGTGACCCAGCAGGCGGAGCTGGCCCGTCACGGCGAGGGGCCCATCGTCTGGTACGCCTTCCGGACCGCCGCGCTCGGCGTCCCGACGCACGGAGAGGACCGGGATGCGCCGGAGGCCTTTGCGATCCTCGACGATGATCGGAAGTTCGTTGAGGTCAGCCCGGCGCTGGCGACGATCGTCGAGCTGCCCGCTCGGCGCCTCCTCGGCCATCGCATCGAGGACTTCAGCAATCCCGGCGACCCGACGATCCGCGACGACATCACCCGCCTCTGGACGGAGTTCCGTGCCACCGGCGCCCTGTCTTCGTCGCTCCGCTTCAACTACGCGGATGGCCGGCCGCGCGAGCTGGCCTACGACCTGACCGCCGACGGCGACGGCGAGGGCCGTCACCGCCTCGTCGTTCGGGTGCTGCTGCCGCTGTAGCATCGGCGGCCATGGCCGAGGACCGCTTCGACGTCGTCATCGTGGGCGGGGGCTCGGCCGGCTCCGTGCTGGCGAGCCGCCTCTCGGAGGATCCCGGCACTCGGGTCCTCGTGCTCGAGGCGGGACGGCCGGACTGGCGCTTCGACGTCTTCCTCCACATGCCGGCGGCGCTCGCATTCCCGATCGGCAGCCCGGTCTACGACTGGGGCTACCGGTCGGAGCCGGAGCCGTTCCTCCACGGGCGGCGCGTCTACCACGCCCGAGGCAAGGTCCTCGGCGGGTCGTCGTCGATCAACGGGATGATCTTCCAGCGTGGCAACGCCCTCGATTACGAGCGCTGGGCGACGGTCCCCGGGATGGCCGAGTGGGACTACGCCCACTGCCTGCCCTACTTCAAGCGGATGGAGACCGCGCTCGCGGCCGACCCCGACGATCCGTACCGGGGCCACGCCGGCCCGCTGGTCCTGGAGCGTGGACCGGCAGGCGGGCCATTGTTCGGGGCCTTCTTCGCGGCGGTCCAGGAGGCCGGCTACCTGCTCACCGAGGACGTCAACGGCTTCCGCCAGGAGGGCTTCGCGGCCTTCGATCGAAACATCCACCGTGGCCGCCGGCTCTCTGCTGCGACGGCCTACCTCCAACCGGCCCGCCGACGGCGCAACCTGGAGGTCCGGACCTCCGCGCTCGTGACCGCGGTCACGTTCGATGGCAAGCGAGCCACCGGTGTCGAGTACCGGGCGGGCGCCGGGAGCCACCACGTCAGCGCGGGCGAGGTCATCCTCGCGGGCGGCGCGATCAACTCGCCGCAGCTCCTCCAGCTGTCGGGGGTGGGGAATCGGGAGCTCCTTCGCGGCCTCGGCATCGACGTCGTGCAACACCTGCCGGGCGTCGGCGAGAACCTCCAGGACCACCTCGAGGTCTACGTCCAGCACGCGAGCACCCAGCCCGTCTCGATGCAGCCCCACGCGACCGAGAAGTGGCGCCGGCCATTCATCGGCTTCCAGTGGCTGTTCCTGCGAGGCGGCCCCGGCTCCACGAATCACTTCGAGGCGGGCGGCTTCGTCCGCGGCGACGAGGACGTCGCCTATCCCAACCTGATGTTCCACTTCCTGCCGCTCGCGATTCGCTACGACGGCACGGCGCCAGCCGGCGGACATGGCTACCAGGTGCACGTGGGCCCGATGTACTCCGATGCCCGCGGCACGGTCCGGATCCGGACCTCGGACCCGACGAAGCACCCCGCCCTCGTCTTCAACTACCTCTCGACCGACCAGGATCGCCGGGAGTGGCTCGAGGCGATCAGCGTCGCCCGCTCGATCCTCGGCCAGCCGGCCTTCGCACCGTTCGACGGCGGCGAGGTCTCACCGGGGCCGAACGTCCAGACGGATCAGCAGGTCCTCGAGTGGGTGGGCCGCGACGGCGAGACCGCGCTCCATCCGTCCTGCACGGCGCGGATGGGCACGGACGTCGACGGCGGCGCCGTCATCGATCCGGCCACGATGAGGGTGCACGGAATCGAAGGACTGCGCGTCGTCGACGCGTCGGTGTTCCCGTTCGTCACGAACGCGAACATCTATGCCCCCGTGATGATGGTTGCCGAGCGGGCCGCGGACCTGATTCGAGGCGACACCCCGTTGTCCCCCGAGTCCGCGCCCTATTACCGTCACCAGCCGGCGGCCCCGACCGCCGGCTGAGCCCCCGTGTGCCTCGCTGTCAGGCGGTCTTGCGCTTGCGCCCGCCGCCTCGGCCGCCCGGGATGGGCCCGCGGCTGAGATAGATGCCGCCGTTGCGAACGCCGAGGTTCACGGCGCTGCCGGAGGCACGAATCTGGCGGGCGATCGCGGCGCGGATCGTGACGAGCTTCTCGTTGTCCTCGAGCTCGATCTTCTTGATCATCGAAGCGCCGCCGGCGCCGAGCTCGTTGAGCGTCTTTTCGATCAATTGCTCGCGCTTCTTGATGGCGAGCTGGCGCGGGCTGAGTGCCCGCGGCTTGCGGGGCTTGGGCGCGAGCTCTTCGAGCTTCGCATCACGGACGCGAACCATTGGGGGCCTCCTTGTGCGCACGGGGAGCGCAGGTCGTGACGAAACGGCCGGAATCGTAACGATTCGCGGCCGAAATTACAAAAGAGCGCTCGGCGCTGACGCGGAGACGCGAACTGGTGGCGGCCTACCCGATGATCTGGCGCAGCGCGAAGATGACGTTCGCGGGTCGCTCGGCGAGGCGTCGCATGTACCACGGATACCACGCTTCGCCATAGGCGATGAGGTCACGGACGAGATAGCCCTCGCTCGCAAGCCGTCGTTGCTGGTCCATCCGGATTCCGTACAGCATCTGGACCTCGAAGCTCGTCTTCGGCAGGTCCATCGCGACGGCTCGTTCGGAGATCTGCTCGATGAGCCGGACATCGTGCGTCCCGAGCCCGAGGAGCACCTGGTGCCCGGCGCGCGCGCCCTCGAGCAGGGCGACGGCGACCGTCACGTAGTTCGCGTCGACCTCCTCGCGGCGCTGGAACGCGAGCGCCTCCGGCTCGGCGTAGGCGCCCTTGACCAGGCGGATCCGCGGGTCGAGCGGGAGCAGCCGGGCGACGTCGTCGACGGTCCGGCGGAGGTACGACTGGAGGCACAGGCCCGTGTTCGGATGGGCGGCCTTGAGGCGCTCGTAGAAGGCGATGGTCCCCTCGGCGTAGGCGCTGCCCTCCATGTCGACCCACAGCGTCCGGTTGTCCTCCGCGGCCTTCGTCGCCAGCCGGCCGGTGTGGGCGAGTGTTCGCTCCACGTCGAGGTCGTACCCGAGCTGGGTCAGCTTGACGCTGATCTCGCCGTCGAGGCCCCGGGCCTCGATCTCGCCGAGGAGGCCGAGATAGTGCTCGGCGACGGCGTCCGCCTCCCCCATCCGGGTCACGTTCTCGCCGAGGCGGGTGAACATGCTGGAGATGCCGTCCGCCTTGAACTTGACCGCAGCATCGAGCGCGCTGGCGGCATCCTCGCCGGGCATGAACCGCCGCACCGCTCGCTTCGCGAACCACAGCCGCGGGAGGTGGTCCCGGAGCCAGCGGTTGCGGGCCATCCAGAGCAGCAGTCGGCGCATCCACCGCAGCCTACCGCGACGGGCCCCGCCATACTGGTCACGTGACCGAGACGCGGACCCGCCGCGAGACCGATTCGATGGGCGCCGTCGAGGTCCCCGCGGACCACTACTGGGCGGCCCAGACCCAGCGTTCCCTGCACCACTTCGCGATCGGGCGCGACCTGATGCCGGCCCGGATCATCCGGGCCTTCGGGCTGCTCAAGCTCGCCGCCGCCGATGTCAACCACGACCTCGGCCTCCTCGGCGACGAGGAGCACCGCCTGATCGTGGCCGCGGCTCGTGAGGTCGCCGAGGGGGGGCTGACGGCCGAGTTCCCGCTCCGCGTCTGGCAGACCGGCTCGGGCACCCAGTCGAACATGAACGTCAACGAGGTCATCGCCGGGCGGGCCAACGAGGCGGCCACCGGCGCGAGAGGCGGCAAGGCCCCGGTCCACCCGAACGATCACGTCAACCGCAGCCAGTCGAGCAACGACACCTTCCCCACCGCGCTCCACATGGCGGTCGCCATGGCGCTCGTGGAGGACCTCCTGCCCTCCATCCGGGCCCTGCGCGACGCGCTGGAGGCGAAACGGGCGGAGTTCGCCGGCGTGGTCAAGATCGGCCGGACCCACCTTCAGGATGCGGTGCCCCTGACGCTCGGCCAGGAGTTCAGCGGCTACGTGGCCGCCCTCGACGGCGACATCGCCCGGATCGAGGCCACCCTGCCGGGCCTGCAGGAGATCGCGCTCGGGGGCACGGCGGTCGGGACCGGCATCAACAGCCACCCGGAGTTCGCCGAGCGAGTGGCGACCCGGATCGCGGAGCTGACCGGCCTGCCGTTCGTGACCGCGCCGAACAAGTTCCAGGCGCTCGCCGGCCAGGAAGCGACGGTGTTCGCCTCCGGTGCGCTCAAGACCCTCGCCACGAGCCTGATGAAGATCGCGAACGACATCCGCTGGCTGGGCTCAGGGCCCCGCGCGGGCCTCGGCGAGCTCCGGCTGCCCGAGAACGAGCCCGGCTCGTCGATCATGCCGGGCAAGGTGAACCCGACCCAGAGCGAGGCGCTGACGATGGTCTGCGTGCAGGTCTTCGGCTATGACGCCGCCATCACCATCGCCGGGTCCCAGGGCAACTTCGAGCTCAACGTCTTCAAGCCGATCATCGCCCACGACCTGCTTCACGCGATCGAGCTGCTGGCCGATTCGAGCCGCAGCTTCCGCGAGCATTGCGTCGAAGGGCTCGAGGTGGACCGCGCGCGCATCGACGAGCATGTCGCGAACTCGCTCATGCTCGTGACGGCCCTGACACCTCGGATCGGCTATGACAAGGCTGCCGAGATTGCCAAGAGGGCACACAAGGAGGGCACGACGCTTCGAGCGGCGGCTCTCGCCCTGGGTCATCTCGACGAGGCCGAGTTCGACGCGCTCATGGATCCGGAGGCGATGACCCGCCCCTCGGCCTGAGCGCAGGGGCTGGGCCAGCTGCACGAGACCGCCGATCGGCGCGACGCGCAGACGCCAGGAGGTCGCAACGTGCGCTGGAGACCATCACAGAACACTCAGATCGAGGATCGCCGCGGAGCCGGAGGGCTCGGGGGCGGCGGGATGCGCATGGGCGGCCTCGGCGGTGGCGGCATCCCGCTGCCCGTTGGCGGCGGCCTGGGCGGCATCGTCCTGATCGTCATCGTCTTCATCGTCATGCAGTTCCTGGGGGGCGGCCTCGGCGGCAGCCAGGGCGAGCCGGGATCCACCAGTGCTCCGAGCGACCAGATGGGCCAGTTCGTGAACTCGGTGACGGTCGACGTCCAGACCTTCTGGGACGAGCAGTTCCGCGCTGCCAACAAGGACTATCCCGAAACCGTCACGGTCCTGTTCACCGAAGGCACGCAGACCGGCTGCGGCGCCGCCTCATCGGCCACCGGACCGTTCTACTGTCCCGCCGACGAGAAGGTCTACCTCGACCCGGGCTTCTTCGATGAGCTGAGCAGGCGGTTCGGGGCCCCGGGCGACTTCGCCCAGGCGTACGTCATCGCCCACGAGTACGGCCATCGAGTCCAGGACGTGCTGGGCACCATGGACCAGGTCCAGTCGGAGCAGCAGTCGAACCCCGGCCAGGCCAACGAGCTGTCCGTCCGCCTCGAGCTCCAGGCCGATTGCCTCGCCGGCATGTGGGCGAACTGGGTCATGGCCCATCCGGACCAGGCGAACGTCGAATCGATCACCGACGAGGACGTCCGCGAAGGCCTGACCGCCGCATCGGCGGTCGGTGATGACCGGATCCAGGAGCAGGCGACGGGCACCATCGACAAGGAGGCGTGGACGCACGGCTCTGCCGAGCAGCGCATGAAGTGGTTCAACGTCGGGTTCAAGCAGGGCAGCCTCGAAGCCTGCGACACGTTCGCCGTCGCGACACCGTAACCGCCTCGCACCGGGGCCACGATCCCGGCCGCAGACCCGAGACGACCCGACCGGCCGCGCCGGCGGGTCGTTATCGGTTGGCGGGCTTCTTCCGCTTCTGCGGCTCCTTCGGGGGCAGGGTGGCGGTGTAGTCGAGCGCGCGACCGACCCAGACCTCGACCTCGGCATCGTGGGAGACGACCGATTCCGGCATGACGACGTAGCCATTCATCGCACGCCCGGGCATGACCTGGAACGTGGTCGCCTCGCCCGACGCGAGCTTGTCGGCCTGTTCCTCGGGCGGGAGGCGGACCCACCAGTGGCTCGCGAACAGGCCCGTGGCCATGTTCCCGCCGACCCAGGCGCAGGGGTGGCCGAACATCTGGCGGCGGGTGGTCTCGGGCGTCGCGACCCGGCCGACAACCGCCTCGAACCGCTCAACGAGCTCCGCCGGGGGCTTCTCGAACTTCGGCACGTCGGGCATGGCTGGACGATACGCCGTCAGCGTCTCACGGACCCGCGGTGCCACGGCTCGCCACGACGCGGCTCCCGGGGCGTGAGATCTCGGGCCAGGTCTCGAGGCGCCACCCTGGGGCCGTAGCGGGGTGGGCCGATCCCGGCACCCTCCAGCAGCTTGACCACCCTGGCGCGGTGGCCGCCCCACGGCGCCAGGAGCTGCAGCATCCGCTCATCGGTCGCGCGCGGCTCGCCGGCGAGCGCGAAGCCAACGACGTGACTGAGGTGGAAGTCGCCGACGCTCACCGCATCTGGGTCGCCGAGCGCCCGGAGGGTGACCTCCGCGGCGGTCCACGGGCCGATCCCGCTGTGGGCCTGGAGGGCGGCGGCCAGATTCGAAGCTCCCTGCCCGCCCTGGCCCGGCCCACGAACGGCCTCGCCGAACGCCTCGAACCGCCGCGCCTCCGCGGCGATCCTCCGGAGCAGCGTCGCCCGGCGCGGCTCGATCCCGAGCGCGATCAGCGCGTACTGCGGCAGCCCGGCGACCTGCGCCGCGGTCGGCGGACAGCACAGCGCCAGCGGCCCGGGTCCGGGCTGTCCATGGGCCCGGACGAGGCGTCGGTAGTTGCGCCAGGCCTCCGTGCCAGTGATCTTCTGCTCGAGGATCGCCGGCAGCAGGGCTTCCCAGACCGCGCCCGTCCGGCCCAGGCGGATCCGCCCGCGCCGTCGCGCCAGCTCGGCGATGCGCGGGTGATGCCCGGGTTCGAAGCCCGCGTCGTCATCGTCCAGCCCGAGCAGCGCCGGCACGCCATCGAGGAGGCGCTCCGCGCCCGGGCCCCACGCCCAGGCCCGGACCTCGGGCGCCTCGCCGGCCGCGGTCGCCACGCGGAGCTCGAGGGCCCCCGGGCCGTCCGGCGTCATGGAGGCGCGAATCGCCGCTCCCGCATCGACCCGGAGCGTCGGGTCGCCGGCACCGCGCACCAGGGCGCCGAGCACGGACCGCAGGTCGATCGAGGCGTCCAGCGGGACGACCCGCGTGGCCGCGCCGGCGTACGAACCCGGGGTCGGATTCACGTCACGGCTCGGTCGGCGCGCAGGACGCCACGAGTCCCGCGGCGCGTTGCAACCGGGCTCATACGCGGGCGCGAAACGCCGACGCTGCCCACGGAATGCCAATTCCGAGTAACGTTCGCCCAGACGTGCGACTCCTCAGAGTCGTCGCGAGCGCCGCGCTCACCGCTGCGTTCGCCTCGGTCGTCGTTCCCGGACTGGTGGGCTCGCAGAACCCGAGCACCCCGAAGTCCGTCGACCCAGCGGCCTTTCAACAGGTCGCGCTGGGCACCTCGGTGACGACGATGACGATGCCGCTCCTCGACCACGCGATCCAGTCCGCGGGACGCCTCGATGCAGAGGCGCCGCTCCGTGAGCCTCTGGCTGTCCGCCTGGGCCCGCCCGCGCCCCGCGCCCAGCCGGAGATGCGCGCCGCCAAGGCGATCCTTGTCGAGACGTGGAAGCTGGACAACAACATCAGCTGGTATGGCCCGGGCTTCAACGGCAACGGTGGCGCCTGCGGCATGTTCGGCGCCAACGGCCTCGGCCCGGAGGACATCGGCGTCGCCCACCGGACCCTGCCGTGCGGCACGCGCGTGACCTTCCGGTACAACGGCCGGACCGTGGTCACCCAGGTCAAGGACCGCGGGCCGTACGTGGACGGCCGGCAGTTCGACATGACCCGGGGCCTCTGCGAGGCCCTTCGCCACTGCTTCACGGGCGGAGGCGTGTACTACCGCATCGGCTGAGATCGTCGGGCCCAGCGCCCGAGGAGCTCCGGATCGGCCCTCGGAGGGCCGCCCGGCGAATCGCACGCCGCTCCGCCCTCCTATCCTCGGACTCGTGGAGCGCTGGCAGACGATCATCGAGCCGTTCCGCATCCATTCCGTCGAGCCCGTCCGGCTGACGACAGTCGAGCAACGCGATGCGGCTCTCGAGGCGGCCGGGTACAACCTCTTCAACCTCCACGCCGATGACGTCCTGATCGATCTCCTGACCGATTCTGGCACCGGCGCCATGTCCCGCGACCAGTGGGCCGCGATCCAGCACGGCGACGAGAGCTACGCCGG
>DATLDP010000003.1:0-14652 GCA_035525825.1 Candidatus Limnocylindria bacterium | reverse complement strand
CGAGACGCTGAACGCGAAGCAGCACGAGAAGGAATCCGGTGTCGTCGCCCAGGCGGGGCGGACCGGCATGGTCACGATCGCCACGAACATGGCCGGCCGCGGCACGGACATCCAGCTGGGCGGCAACCCGGCCGGGCTGGCCTCGGAGGCGCTCCACAAGCGGGGCCTCAACCCGGCCGAGGTCGAGAAGTCGGTCTACGACGCCGCGCTTGCCGAGGCGAAGGCCGAGACCGAGGCAGACCACGTCAAGGTCGTCGAGGCCGGCGGACTGCACATCATCGGCACCGAGCGCCACGACTCCCGGCGCATCGACAACCAGCTTCGCGGACGTGCGGGACGCCAAGGTGACCCCGGGTCGTCCCGGTTCTACCTGTCGCTCGACGACGACCTCATGAAGCGCTTCGCGTCGGAGCGCGTCACCGGGCTCATGGAGCGGCTCGGGCTCGACGAGGACGTCGCGATCGAATCGAAGCTCGTGTCACGTACGATCGAGGGCGCGCAGTCGCGCGTCGAGGGGTTCAACTTCGACATGCGCAAGCGCGTCGTCGAATTCGATGACGTCATCAACAAGCAGCGCGAGACGATCTACGCGGAGCGCGACAAGGTCCTCCACAACGAGGACCTGACCGAGACCGTCCGACGCTTCCTGGACGACGAGATCGACGCACTGGTCGACGAACATCTCGGCGGCGAGGATCCGGACGCGTGGAACGTCGACGCGCTCTCGGCGTCGCTCTCGCTGATGGGGCTCGGCGGCGAGGAGACCTCGGCGGACACGCTCTACGACACCGGTGGGCGCGAGGCCGTCGCGGACTACCTCCGCGAGCTCGCCGATACGAGGCTCGAGGCGCTCGAGACCCAGCACGGCGAGGAGGTCTGGGGCCAGGTCGAGCGGCACGTGCTGCTGAACACGATCGACGCCCTCTGGGTGGAGCATCTGACCGAGCTCGACGACATGCGCCGCGGCATCGGCCTGCGCGGGTACGCCCAGCAGGATCCCCTCAACGAGTTCCGGCGCGAGGCGTACCGGATGTACGAGGAGTTCCGCGCGCTGATCCGCCACGGCGTCGCGTCCACGATCTTCCGCGTGTCGGTCGTGCGCGAGCCCGCGCCGCGCGGCGACGGGGCGGTCTCCGAAGCGCTGGCGAGGGGCGCGGAAGCCCTCCGAGGCAACTCCGGGAACGGGGGCGGCCGAGCCGCCGAACCGGTCGCGGCCGGAGCCGCGCTCGCGGGCTCGGCCGTGCTGCGCGGCGCCGTCCCCAAGGCGCCCAGCACCCGCAACATGGTCGAGTCGCTCGGTGGCGAGCCGGTCACCGGCGGGGCGGACGGCAACGGCAACGGCGCCTCGGGTGCCGCGAGCCCGGGCGGCCCGCGTCCGGGGTACACGCCGACCGGCGCCCGCATCGGTCGCAACGACGCGTGCTGGTGCGGTTCGGGTGCCAAGTACAAGAAGTGCCACGGCCGCTGAGCAGCGGCCGCTCGGAAGGGGTCTTCGTTCGAGTCGGCTTCCTCGCGATCGTGGCCGCGGTCGCCGTCGCCGCGTACGCCGCCTACCGGATCTGGGACCAGGCAGGCCGCGATGAACGTCGCGCCGCCGATGTCATCGTCGTGATGGGCGCCGCCCAGTACGACGGCCGTCCGTCACCGCTGTTCGCCGCGAGGCTCGACCACGCTATCGAGCTCTTCCACGACGGGGTCGCGCCGCGCCTGATCGTCACCGGTGGCAAGCGAGAGGGGGATCGGACCACGGAGGCGGCGAGTGCCCGCGAATACGCGCTCCGCCACGACGTCCCGGAAGCCGCGATCCTGGTGGAGGACCGGAGCCGGACGACGCTCCAGTCGGTCCGCGGGGTCGGGACGCTGATGCGTGGCGAGGACCTCAAGTCGGCGGTCTTCGTCTCCGACCCGACCCACATGCTGCGCGTCCTGCGGATGGCGGCCGACGTCGGCATCGACGCCTACGGCTCACCGACGCGAACGAGCCCGCTGGAGGGCGATCCCGCAGGCCGGATCGACGCGACCGTGCACGAATTGGGCGCCCTCGGCGTGTACTTCCTGACCGGCGAGTCGCCCTGACCGACGCATCGCGACGGACCGCGCCGACCCGATGGTCCATCCGCTCGTGGGCGGGAAAGTACCCTCTTGGCGCTGGGGGATTGGCCTCGTATACTGTGCCAAAACCTGTCGCCGCAGGGGCCGCCCGAGCCCCCAGGCAGGTCGCTCCCCGCCCACATCGCTCGTGCCCAAGCGTGCCAGATAGGGAGAGTCCGTGAAGCAGGCCGAGGACGCAGCGTTCGTCGATCTGATCGCTTGCGAACGCGATTGCCGATCCTGCAGCTACGCTGCGGCCCTGGATTGCGATGGCAACTGCGGCGTGTGTCCGCACAACAGCTACTGCCCCTGCGTCAACCCCGTCGTCGCGCGGAGCAAGACGGCCCTGCGGCTCATCGAGCTGCGTCCGCTCCTGCTCCAGGATCTCCAGGCCCGGAACTAGTGGACGCGTCCGCGGTCCGCGACCTGGCTGAACGGATCCGCTCGACCTCGGGGCGTCTTTGACCTCGAGGCAAAGTCCGAGCGGGTTACCCAGCTCGAAGGGCTGACCCAGGAACCCGGGTTCTGGGACGACCAGCGCGGCGCCCAGAAGGTCCTTCGCGAGGCCGACGGCCTTCGTTCGGAGCTCGACACGTGGCAGGACCTGTTGTCGCGCGCCGACGACCTCGAGGTCGCGCTCGAGCTGCTCGCCGACACGCCCGACGCCGAGCTCGAGGCCGAGCTCGAGAAAAATGCCGCCGCGCTCGAAAAGGACTTCGCGCGCGAGCGAACGGCCCTGCTCTTTTCGGGCGAACACGACGAACGCTCCGCGATCCTGTCGATCAGTGCCGGCGCTGGCGGCACCGAGGCGACCGACTGGGCCGAGATGCTGCTGCGCATGTACCTGCGCTGGGCCGAGGTCCATCGATTCAAGACCGAGATCATCGACCAGCAGGAGGGCGAGCAGGCCGGCCTCAAAAGCGTGACCGTGGAGGTCGAGGGCCGGCGGGCGTACGGCTGGCTGCGCGCCGAGCGCGGCGTCCATCGTCTCGTGCGCATCAGCCCGTTCGATTCGCAGAACCGTCGCCAGACGACCTTCGCGCTGCTCGAAGTCCTGCCGGAGGCCGACGACGACGTCGAGATCGAGCTCGACTGGGACCAGATCCGGGTCGACACGTACCGCGCGCAGGGGGCCGGCGGCCAGCACGTCAACAAGACCGACTCCGCCGTCCGGCTGACCCACCTCCCAACGGGGCTCGTGGTCCAGAGCCAGAACGAACGCTCGCAGACCCAGAACAAGGAGAACGCGACCAAGGTCCTCAAGTCCCGGCTCCTCGAGCGAGCGCTCGAGGAAAAGGAGGCAGAGATCCGCAAGCTCAAGGGCGAGCACGTCGAGGCGGGCTGGGGCAACCAGATCCGGAGCTACGTCCTGCATCCGTACCAGATGGTCAAGGACCTGCGCACGGGCCACGAGACGGGCAATACCTCGGCCGTGCTGGACGGCGACCTCGACGGGTTCATGCAGGCCGAGCTCGAGCGGCTCGCAACCGGCGGCGAGTGGCGCGGCGACGACGCCGGGGATGCCGCATGACCGAGGTCGCGCCGGCCGTCCCGGGCGAGCGGGTGCTGGACGGGCTCGTCTATCGCCCCGTCCGTCCGGACGAGCTGTCTGCGTGCGCCGAGGTGTGGCGAGACTCCATCAACGACTACACGCGCCACCTGAACCAGCCGGACGTCCCGCCCGAGACAGCGTCGCTGATCCGCCTCTACGCGCATCTCCAATCGACCGATCCCGAGCGCTTCATCGTCGCGACGTTGCCCGCCGCGGAACGAGGTGGGGAGGACCGGGTCGTCGCGTTCGCCGCCGCCCTGATGCGCGAGCGGCTGTGGTTCCTCTCGATGCTGTTCGTCCGCCCCGAGCTCCAGCGCGCCGGTATGGGGCGTGAGCTGCTGTCCCGCGTCGCCCCGCGCGACGGCGAAGCCTCGTTCCGCTCGACCGCAACGGACAGCGCGCAGCCGATCAGCAACGCCCTGTACGCGTCGGAGGGGATCGTCCCACGCATCCCGCTGCTCAACCTCATCGGGCTGCCGCACGACACCCAGGCATTCGGATCGTTGCCGTCGGGCGTCGTCCCCGTGCCGTTCGCAGAGGTTGCCGGGCGCCCGGGGAGTGACGGCCATCAACGGCTCGCCGACGACGTCGATACGCTCGATCGGGAGGTGCTCGGCGTCGCGCACCCGGCCGACCATCGATTCCTCCGCCAGGAGAGCCGGACCGGCTGGCTGTACCGAGGCCCGGACGATGCCGTCCTTGGATACGGCTACGCGACCGAAGCCGGCCGGATCGGCCCGATCGCGGTCCGCGACCCTGAGCTGCTTGCCCCGATCCTCGGGCATCTGTCCAACGCCGTGACGCCACGCGGCGCCTTCGCCCTGTGGCTCCCGGGAACAGCCGATCGGGCGATCGTGCCTGCGCTGCGGGCGGGGTTCCGGTTGGATCAGTTCCCGGTCCTGCTGTGCTGGGACGAGCCCTTCGCCGACCTGGCCCGCTACCTACCGATCTCGCCCGGCCTCCCCTGACCGACGTCACGCACGACGGCGCACTATCGGGCCGTTTGCCCGGTCATGGGCCCGGTGGTAGCCTCGGGACCGACGTGGCTCCCCCTGCCGTGCCCCCGGATGGAGTCGAGCCGATCCGAGTCGGTGGCGACGTCCGCCGCCCGGCTCGCTCATGGAGTCCTGTGTGACCATCGCCCCCGCGCCGTCGACGGCGCGCTCCCTCCGCCGCCGCATCCTCGAGCGCGGCCGCGACCAGGCCGTGCCGGATCGCGCGGTCCTCGTGCTGCACGACGTCACGAAGCGCTACCCGAACGGCAAGATCGCGCTGCGCGACGTCGACCTCGTGATCCCGGAGGGCGACTTCGTCTTCCTCGTAGGCCCGTCCGGAGCGGGCAAGTCGACGCTGATCAAGCTGCTGATCCGTGACGAGGTTGCCACACGCGGCGAGGTCGTCCTCGATGGCCAGGACCTCGCTCGGTTGCCGCGGCGGCAGGTGCCCCGGATCCGACGCAAGATCGGGATCATCTTCCAGGACTTCAAGCTGCTGCCGACCAAGACGGTCTGGGAGAACGTCGCGTTCGCACTCGAGGTCACGGGCTATCCCCGTCGCCAGATCCGGCCGGCGGTGGACCAGGTGCTGGCCATCGTCGGGCTGTCGGCCCAGGCCAAGCAGACGCCGAACCAGCTATCGGGTGGTGAACAGCAGCGCACCGCCATCGCCCGCGCACTCGTCCACGACCCGCGGCTGATCATCGCCGACGAGCCGACCGGCAACCTCGACCCGCTGATCAGCTGGGAGATCCTGCAGCTGCTCCTGCGGATCAACGAGCTCGGCGTGACGGTGCTGATGGCGACCCACGACTCGGACCTCGTTACCGCCCTCCGGAAGCGCGTCGTCGCCCTCGAGGAGGGTCGCGTCATCCGCGACGAGCTCGCCGGCGCCTACCACCGGGCCGGATAGCGCGATGTTCTCGTTCCTGCTCTTCGGGGTGAAGCGGGCCTGGCAGGGGTTCTGGCGGAATGCGGCCATGAGCCTCGCCGCCACCGCGACGATGACCCTGATGCTCCTGCTGCTCGCGTCGTTCTGGATCGTCCAGGCGGGCTTCCTCGCGAGCCTGTCGTACGTCGAGGACAAGGTCGGCGTCGTCGCCGATCTGAACGAGAACGCCACGAACCTCGAGATCCAGGAGGTCCAGGGCCGCCTCAAGGCAATGCCGGAGGTCCGGGACGTCCAGTACATCTCGAAGGACGAGGCCCTCGCCCGATTCCGCGAGGAGCGCGCCGCCCAGGGCCAGCAGGACCTGACGACCTACCTCGACAAGAACCCCCTGCCCGCGAGCCTGGAGGTCAAGCTCCGCAAGCCCGAGGACTACCGCGTGGTCGCCAGCTTCCTCCAGGTGGAGGACGTCGTAGCGAAGGTCCAGAACATCGAGGACACGACCGATCGGCTCGTCGAGCTCACGAACTTCCTCCGGACGTTCGGCGTCCTGCTCCTGGCGGTCATCGGCTCGATCGTGCTGTTCATCGTCATCAACACGATCCGCCTCGCGGTCCTCGGCCGGGCGGACGAGATCGAGGTGATGCGCCTGGTGGGGGCCTCGGACGCGTTCATCCGCTGGCCGTTCGTGTTCGAGGGGGCGCTCGTGGGCCTGTTCGGCGCGGCGATCACGATGGGCGTCCTGGCGGCGGCCTCTGAGCCGCTCGCCGCGTTCATGACGCAGTTCTTCGAGATCGTCCCGGTCAGCGTCGGCTCGATCTCGCGCGACGTCACGGTGCTCGTCGTCGGCGCGGGCGCCGGCCTCGGGATCGTCGGGGCGTGGGTCAGCGTGCGGACCTACCTGATCCGCTGACCGGCGCAATGCGTACGAGGCGATAGGCTGCCGTTCCCGACCCCGCGCGCCAGCCGACCCGAGAGGAACCCGCGAACCGATGCTTCCCAACGACCCCGACGACTCGGCCGCCACCGGCGCGTCGGGCGACGATCCACGCCCCGCTGACGAGGCCGGCGGCGAACCCGCCGATCAGCCGGTCCTGGTCCCGGTCCACCCCGCTCGGCCCGAGCGCCGCCGGGGCTGGGCCTTCGCGATGGCGGTGGTCCTCGTCTCGGTCATGGCCGGCGGCGCGCTGTTCATGTCCGGCTATCTCGTGGGTCGCGACACCGGTCGAGCGCCGAGCGGCGCCGCGTCCGAGGCGGAGGCCTGGAAGCCGTTCTGGGACGTCTACGACAACATCACCCGGCGCTATCCCCTCGAGACGATCGAGCGCAAAACCCTAATCGAAGGGGCCATCAAGGGGCTCGTCGAGGCCGTCGGCGACCCCTACTCGTCGTACCTGAACCCCGATGACTACCGCGGGACGCTGGACGACATCTCCGGGCAGTTCGAGGGCATCGGCGCCGAGATCGGGTCGGTCGACGCGAACGGCAATGCCAGCGACTGCGCGACCTTCGGATCCGATTGCCACCTCGTCATCATCGCGCCGATCGAGGGCTCGCCGGCCGAGGCGGCCGGGCTCAAGCCCGGCGACGTGATCCTGACGGTGGACGGCTCCTCGCTCGATGGGCTCACCCCCGACGAGGCCCGCGACCGCGTGCGAGGCAAGGCCGGCACGGAGGTGAAGCTCCACATCCAGCGGTTCGCGGCGCCCGTGCCCGCCGCGTCGGCGCCCGCCTCGCCTGCCGCGCCGGGGAGCAGCGGTGGCCCCGCCTCCTCGCCCAGGCCCCGTGAGCTCCTCCAGGAGTTCGACATCACCCTGGTTCGGGCCAAGGTCCAGCGGCGCGAGGTCACCTCGCGGGAGCTGGGCGGCGGCACGGTGGGCTACGTCCGGCTCTCCGGCTTCTCCGATGCGGGCGCCGCCGAGCTGGAGACCGCGGTCAAGGGGCACCTCGGGAAGGGCATCAAGAAGCTCGTGCTGGACCTCCGGGGCAACCCCGGCGGGTTCATCACGGCCGCGCGCTCCGTGGCCAGCGAGTTCATCGCCAGCGGCCCGGTGTTCTGGGAGCAGGATGCCCAGGGTGGCCAGTTCGCGACGGACGCCGAGGCCGGCGGGATCGCCACCGATCCCTCGATCAAGCTCGTCGTCCTCATCGATCGCGGCTCCGCGTCGGCCAGCGAGATCGTCGCCGGCGCGCTCCAGGACCGCGGTCGGGCCCAGCTGATCGGCGAGACCTCGTTCGGGAAGGGCACGGTCCAGGAATGGATCGAGCTGGGGGAGCTCGGCGGCGTGAAGCTCACGGTCTGGAAGTGGCTCACACCCGACAAGCGCTGGATCCACAAGACGGGCCTCGCACCGGACGTCGTGGTGACCGTGCGGGCGGACAACCCGCCGGGCGTCGATCCCGTGCTCAACAAGGCGCTGGAGGTGCTCGGCGGCACCGGCGCGCTGCCGGCATCCCTGCCACGCGCCGCCTGAGGAGCACTCCCGGCCGAAATTCCGCAACGTTTCCGCGCGATTTGCGCACGGATTCCGCTTCTTGCGTCGATCGACGAGTTGGGCTACGGTTTCCGGGAACGAAAGGAGGTGATGTGCAGTGTCAGAACACAGTCGCTGCACCACCTCGCAGGAGATGTCCGTCTAACCGGTCACTCCAAGCGGGTGGTCAGCCGCATTCGGACGCCGGTCCTTCGGGACCGGCGTTCGTGCTTTCAGCGCCACGCATCGTTCAGCGCCACACGAGGTCGACTTCCATTCCCGAGCAGACGATCGCCCTGAACCGGCGGGCCCGGCACGAGTACTCGATCGAGGACTCGATGGAGGCCGGCATCGTGCTGTCCGGAACGGAGATCAAGGCGATCCGCGCGGGCAAGGTGAATCTCGCCGACGCGTACGCCCGGATCGAGCGGGGTGAGGCCTGGCTGGTCGGCGCTCACATCGCGCCCTGGGAGGGCGGCAACCGCGCCAACCATGAGCCCAAGCGCGACCGCAAGCTGCTGCTCCATCGGAACCAGATCGACCAGCTCCTTGGGAAGACGAAGGCCAAGGGCCTGACGCTCATCCCGCTCAAGATCTACATCACCGAGCGCGGCAAGGCCAAGCTGGAGCTGGGCCTCGGCAAGGGCAAGCAGCTCTGGGATCGCCGGCGGGAGCTCGCGGCGCGCGATTCGAAGCGCGAGGTGGAGCGCGAGCTGGCGGAGTCTCGCCGCCGCTGACGAACGCCGCCGATGCGATGCGGCATCGGCACGCCATGACATCCCCCGCAGCGCTGCGGGCGCGTTGGGCGATGGCCTGGGCACGTGCCGCGGACCAGCACCACATCGTCGAGGTGGGCGCCGCCTGACCAGACCGGGGGCCTGCTCAGCGAAGCAGGTAGCGGCGGCTCAAGGGCACCTCGAGGACGGACGCCGCGGCCAGAGCCCGGCCCGCAAGCGTGACCCGGCCGGTGACCGGGTCAACCTCGATCGGGGCCGTGGCGCGGTTTCGTGCCAGCGAGGCGCGACTGAGGCCGCGAGTGCCCTGGATCGTGACGAGCTCGCGCCCCGTGTCGAGGCGGTGACGCAGCGCATCCTGGTTCGCGGCGGCCGAGACGAACAGCGCCGACACGGTCGGTGCGGCGTGCGCCAGTCCGGCCCATTCCGGGGCGTAGCGAGTCGGCTCGGCGCGCTCGACCGTGGCATTGCCCTCGCCGAGCGGCGCCCAGGCGAGGTGGCCGCCCTTGATCACGAGCTCCGGCTTCGCGCCGAAGTACGCCGGCTTCCAGAGCACGATGTCTGCCAGGCGGCCCCGCTGCAGCGAGCCGACATGGCCGCTTACGCCATGCGTGATCGCCGACTCCACGGTCACCTTCGCGAGGTACCGGAGGACCCGATCGTTGTCGTCGCCGTCACGATCGGCCGGGAGGCCGGGATGCGACGCCCCTGCCGCGGATCCCCGCCACGCCTTCATGGCGTGGGCTAGCTGGATCGTCCGGCGGAACGTCTCCATGATCCGGCCCATCCCCTGCGAGTCGGAGTTCACGATGGCGATGGCCCCGAGCTCGTGGAGCGGGCCCTCGGCGGCCATCGTCGCGGGGTGCGTCCGCTCGCGGATCAGCGCGACGTCCTCCGCGACCCCGAACGACCCGCCGTGGTTGAGGATCGTCATCGCGACCCCCTCGTCGACAGCGGACACGCCCCACGGGATGGTGGGCGTGGTCGAGGAGCAGATGACGTTGGGCTCCCGCACGATGCCGATCAGGTCCGGCACGTGGCCGCCGCCGGTCCCCTCCACGTGGTAGGCGTGGACCGTCCGGCCCGCGATCGCCGCGACGGTGTCCTCGAGCTCCGCACTCTCGTGGAGGCCGTCCGTGTGGAGGCTGACCGCGACGTCGTGCGCCTCGGCATACCGGAGGGTCGCGTCGATCAGCTCGGGGTAGGCGCCGTAGTCCTCGTGGATCTTGAAGCCGACCGCGCCCGCATCGAGGAGGCCGTCGAGGGCAGCCGGATCCATGGACCTGGCGTTCGCCTGGAGCCCGACGTTGACCGGGAAGCGCTCAAGGCCGCGGAGCGTCCGCTCCATCCGGGCCGGCGGCTCGGTGAACCCGGCGCTGATCAAGGTCGTCACGCCGCCGGCGAGCGCCGCGGGGATGAGGTTCGGGCTGATCGTGTGCACGTGGCTGTCGACCGCGCCGGGCGTCGCGATCAGGCCATAGCCGGAGATCGGCTTCGTGTGCGGGCCGATCTTCAGGTCCACGCCATCCGTGATCGAGGCGTTGCCGGCGCGCCCGATCCCGGTGATCCGGCCGTCCTTGATCCCGATGTCGGCCTTGAGCACGCCGAGGACCGGATCGACGATCACGGCCCCGACGAGCACCGCGTCGAGCTCGCTGGGCCCAACGGCGCCCGATTGCGTCAGGCCGAGGCGGATGTCCTTGGCGTAGCCCCAGACCGGCTCGTCGCCCGCTGCCTGACGATCCTCCTCGACGCGGATCCAGAGGTCCGTGTCGCCGAGGCGGACGCGGTCGCCGGCCTGTGGACCGAAGCGCGCCCGCCGCTCCTCGGAGGAGAGGCGGGTCACGCCTCCGTGCCTCGCTCGTAACTCGCCCCGCCGTCCCCGCCGTCCCCGCCGAATCGCACCAGCGTCACGCGGCGAGTCTCGCCGGGGGCCCAGCGCTCCGACGAGCCCGCCTCGAGGTCCAGGCGGAACCCGCGAGCCGCCGCGCGATCGAGCTCGAGCCGGGCATTGACGCGATCGAACGGGAAGTGGGACGAGATGCGAACGACCCGCCGGGAGGTGTTCGCGACCTCGAGCGCACGCCGCTCGCGACCGTCGGGCGAGACCGTCCGCTCGGGAGCCGGCCGGATCGCACCGGGGCCGTCGTCGGGCATCGGCTCGCCGCGCCCCAGCGGGTCCACGAGCACGACCAGCCGCGTCCCGTCCTCCAGCAGCACCTCGATCGAGACCAGGTCGACCAGCTCGCGCACCCCGGGGATGACCTCGGCGGGCGCCACGGCAGCGAGACCCGCCGCTTCCACCTCCGCGTAGCCGTGCCCGGCCCGCGCCGCCTCCAGCATCGCGTCGCACATCAGCGCGATCGCCTCGGGCGCGTTCAGGAGCAGGCCCGCATCGCGGTGGCGTCGTGCCAGCTCCGCTGCCCCGAACAGCAGGAGCCGCTCCTCCTCCCACGGCGTCAGTCGCATGGCCCGATCCTAGCGATGCAACAACTCCGATACCCGAGTGCGGCCGCCACGAACCCGGACGTGTCGGCGAGCGCCATACGCTCAGGGCATGGCCACCAACGACCGCGACCCACGACACCCGGACCGCTGGCACGAGGACAACCCCGATCGAACGAAGGCCGACCAGCCGTCCACCGCCGCCAGCCGCGAGGCACCGCTGGTCGACGGCCCCACCGGACGGGCGCCGCTGTCCTCGGAGCTTGCCGGCGACCCCGGCGCCGAGGGCGACCGCAAGAGCGAGGGCGGCGCGATGGGTGGCGCCGTCGCCGGAACCGCGATCGGCGGGCCGGTGGGCGGCGTGATCGGCGGCGTCATCGGGGCCGCGATCGGCTCGGCAGCCGAGGTCGACGTCCAGGACGACGCAGAGGACCGGACCGAAGACGAGAGCTCGGAGATCCACGAGGTCATCGAGTAGCGCGGCTCGACGCGCAGGAGGCACCCATGCCCGGAATGAGCAACCTGCCGGGGACCCTGAAGCGGTCGCCGAAGAAGGCCCAGCGGACCTACGCGGAGACGCTCGACAGCGCCGAGCGCCAGTACGGCGACGGCGAGCGCGCCCATCGAACCGCGATCGCGTCCCTCAAGCACTCGTTCGAGAAGGTCGGCGACCACTGGGAGCCGAAGAAGGCGAAGGGTCCGTCCGATCCGCGGGCGGCCAGGGGCGGTGATCCAAGGCGACGAGGGGCCGGCGAGTCGTTCGGTGGCGTCGATTTCCTCGGCCATACCGTCGCGGAGCTTCGAGCGCGAGCCGGCGGACTCGGCATTCGCGGGCGCTGGCGGATGAACAAGCGCGAACTGGGGCGGGCGATCGACCGCAAGCAGGACTAGCGAGGCGGGCCCGAGTCCATGTCGAGGATCGGACCGGCGGCGGCGAAGCGCGCGGCCTTGCGTTCGGCGCGTGGGAGCCGCGCAATTCGAACGGCTTCCGGACGATCCATCGGAGCCGCTGGCCGATGGCCATGATCGGCGGGGCGTATGCGTGGAGGAAGGCCTCGGGCGGGATCGAGTCTGGCAGTCGCTTCGAAGGCATGCGGTAGAATACGCACTCGAACGTGAACAGCCGTTCGACCTTCGTGGGGATGCGTGGTCTCGACAGGGTCTGGTTGTCAGCGGACGCGAGCCGAGGTTGTCGCCAGGCCTCGTTAAACCGGCGGCAAAACGAAGTACCTGCCAACAAGCAGTCGACTCTCGCCCTCGCCGCTTAGGCGGTAAGGTGAGCGTAGAAACGGCCCCCGTCCCGCGGGCCGCGGAAGCGTCATTCAGCGGGGCTGCAGCCCGGACGAGCGTCGCGTAATCCGGAGTCAAGCCCGATCTAGGGAAACGTGACTGGACCCCGAGGCAGGGTGCCGATCTTCGGCCCCGGGGTTGACGAAAATGATCGGACACGCTCGTAGTGGACGCTGCCGAAGGGCTCTGGACGGGGAGTTCGACTCTCCCCCATCTCCACCACTTCTCTTTCCTCATGCCGCGAGGTCGACCTCGCACGCCTCGCGAGGTGGCCCGGCGGGGGTGTACGGTGCGCGATGTGACGGCCGGACCCGCCATCGAGACGCACGGCCTGACAAAGCGTTTTCGGCGGAAGGTCGCGGTCCGCGAGCTGACGGTCTCGATCCCGATCGGCGGAATCACGGCGCTCCTGGGCCCGAATGGGGCCGGCAAGTCGACCCTGCTGAAGATGTGCGTCGGGTTCGAGCGCCCGAGTGGCGGCACGCTCCGCGTCTTCGGGGTGGATCCCGTTCGACGGCGGCGCGACGTCGTGGACATGCTTGGTTACGTCCCCCAGGCACCGTCGCTCTACCGCGACATGAAGGTCGAGGACCACCTCCGCCTGTGCCGGGCGCTGCGCCCGGGATTCGACATCGACCATGCCCGCGAGCGGGTGGTCGCCCTCGGGATCCCGCCGACGGCGACCGCCGGCCACCTGAGCGGCGGGGAGCAGGCCCAGGTCTCCCTGGCGATCGCCCTCGGGACCCGCGCGCCGCTGCTGCTGCTCGACGAGCCGCTGGCGAGCCTCGATCCGCTGGCCCGGCGCGAGTTCCTCGAGGTGGCGTCCGACGCCGCCCGAGGTGGAGACGTGAGCATCGTGCTGTCGTCGCACGTGATCTCGGAGATCGAGCCGGTCGCGGACCGCCTGCTGGTCCTCGGCGAGGGCCGCGTCCTGTTCGAGGACTCGGTCGCCGCCTCGCTTGGGCAACATCGCGTGCTCGATGACGGCGCGCCCGTCGACGGCCTCGACGTCGTCGCGAGGTTCCCGGGCCAGGGCAACGCCCGCCACCTCCTCGTCCGCTCGAGCGACCCCGCCGTGGGAAGGCCAGGCTCGCTCGAGGAGGTCGTCATCGGCTACCTCGCGCTCGGGAAGCGCGCCGCATGAGGAACCTCGTCGCGACGCTGAGACCGATGCGAGCCGAGCTCCTCGGCGTCGCCGGGGTCGTGGGGCTGCTCCTGCTCGCGGCGTTCGCGGTCCTCGCGCGCCTCGCTGCCCTCGACCTCCCCGCGGCGTGCCTGGATCCCGAATCCATCGAGGTCGCCTGCCGCGGGCGGCAGTTCGATGCCCTGCAGTACCAGAACTTCGCCGGGAACTGGGGGAGTGCGGTTGCCTACTCGGCCAGCTTCGTGCCACCGATCGCCGGGATCGTGCTCGGGATCGGGGCGATCGCCAAGGAGCTGGATCAGCGGACCGCGGTGCTCGCCTGGTCGGTGGGGCCGTCACGGCGCGGCTGGCTCCTGCAGCGAGCGGCCCCGCTCGTGGCGATCGTCTCGCTGGTCGGGCTCGTCAGCGCGTTCGTGTTCAACACGATGTTCCAGCTGAGCCACGGCGGTTCGGAGGTGGTCGAGACCGCGGCGTTCGACGGGATCGCGAACATGGGCTTCGCACCGCTCGCATCCGGGATCTCGGCGTTCGGGATCACGACGGTCGTCGGGGCGATGCTGGGGCGGCTGCTGCCGGGACTCCTGGCCGCCGGCGCGTTCGTGCTCTTCGCAGCGCTCCTGATCCAGCAGGGCAACGATCGCATCATGGCGGGCGAGAGCCTCGTCGCCGAGGTCAGCGTCGCGGGCCCCGGACGCCAGGTGGATTGGCTCCTCCAGGCCCCTGACGGCC
This sequence comes from Candidatus Limnocylindria bacterium, assembly GCA_035525825.1. Taxonomy (GTDB): domain Bacteria; phylum Chloroflexota; class Limnocylindria; order Limnocylindrales; family CSP1-4; genus UBA5189. Next base: position 309 of record DATLDP010000003.1, on the reverse strand, counting down.
GGATCATCAGCTACAACGAGGCCTATTTCCAGTACGGCGATCCGCAGACCGGCGAGATCGGTCCAGAGATCGTCCAGCTGACGCGCTATGTCCCGGTGGAGATCCTGCCCCAGGTGAGCGCCCGCTTCATCCTGTTCCACCTGGTCGTCGGGCTGGCCGCCCTGACACTCGCCTTCGCGGTGGTGGAGCGGCGCAGCCCCTGATCGGAGCGCAAGCTCGCTATCGCCAGCCGAGCTCCGGGGCGACGTACTTGAGGATGCTCTCGACGGCGTGGGCGTTGTACTCGACGCCGAGCTGGTTCGGGACGGT